>JABXKT010000085.1 GCA_013619155.1 Desulfobacteraceae bacterium | reverse complement strand
GGCAAGGTGGGGGGATGAGGGGCCTTTTTTGGGCGAAAAGAGTGAGGGCGACAGGCCCCCTCGGGAAGGGGGTCTATTATTAAAAAACGGGGCGGCCATTTTTTTTAGCCATACTCGCAGTCAGCGAATCCATCCGACACGCAAAATATCACCTTGATTTAAGGTAGCCTCCGGCGGCCCTGCCTGTTTGCCAACCTTTTGAAAAGGGTGCCAAACAGACTTTTATGGTGACTGTGATGGACCAAAGGTCCGTCACAGTCACAAACCTGGGGTCCAGGGGATTTATCGCCTGGCCGCCGGAGGCCTGTTTTTTGGTCACTTTAACCATCGAAGGCTTTTTTGAAACGGGGACGTCTTACCGGATTCTCTTGCCTTCGGCAAAAATCGCCGTGGGGAAGGCCCCTAAGTGAAAGGGGCTCTTGTCCCAGACCACGAGGCTGGCGAGTTTACCGGTCTCGATGGAGCCGAGTTCATCGTCGATGCCTAAAATGGTGGCGCTTCGACCGGTGATGAGGCCGATGGCTTCGGCCTCGCCCATGCCCTGGATGAGGAAGTATTTGAGCCCCTCGCGTAAGGTGGCGGCAAGGGTCACCGGGTGGTCGCTCATGAGGGTGTAGACGGCATCGGAGGCCATGAGTGTTGCCGTATTTTTGTATTCGGCGTGTTTGAGTTCCACCTTACAGCCGATGGAGCCGATGGGGCCGTAGACCACGGGGATCTCTTTTTCGGCGAGTTTGTTGAAGATCTCGGTGTGAAAGACGTCGCAGGCGTGGTCACAGGTGACGGAGAGGCCGTACTTTTCCACGAGTTTGATAAGATAGAGGATGTCGTCCTCTTTGTGAACGTGGACCTTGGCGATCTTCTCCCCGCTTAAGAGCTCCAGGAGGGCTTTCTCTTCGGGGGTGAAGGAGAGGTGGTACTCCCTGTCGATGATGTCGGCCTCGAAGGCATGGTCGGTCTGGCCGATCTCTCCCTTGGCCTGCTTGTCGGCCAGGGCGTTGATCTTTTTCTCTTTGGCCAGGGATCCTTTCTCTTTTTTTAAGAGGAGCTCATCGAAGCACTTTTCAAGCATGGCGTAGAGGCCCATGCGGGTGGAGGGGCGCTCTCCCTTCCAGGCGGTGGTGGAGCGGGGGTTGTAGCCTAAGGCCATCTTGTAGCCGTAGTCCTTGATCACCGCCGTGTCTCTGTGGGTGGCGAAGTTCCGGATGACCTTTGCCTGGCCCCCGATGAGGTTGCCGCTTCCCGGGACCACGCAGCTGTAGAGGACGCCAAAATCCACGGCATCGGAGAAGGCCCGGTCATCGAAGTAGAGGCTGTCCACGGGATCTAAGAGGGGCAGGATCTGTCCTATCTCCTCATTGGCCTCACCCTCCTGGTGGGGTTCGCCTTCGCGCTCCATGCCGATATGGGAGTGGGGATCGATGAAGGCGGGGGTGACCACCCCTTCTATATCGAAGGGGATGGCCTCACTGGAGATATGTGTGATGCGCTCGTTTTCCAGGGTGATGTACTGATCGTGTGAGGCGCCTCCGTTTCCGTCAAAGAGGAGGGTGGCCTTAATGGTGTGGGTCATGGTGGGTCGGGTTCCTGATTCGTGATCTTGGGTTGGGTAAAGGGAAAGGGGCTGCCCCCTTTGCGACATGCCGAAATTTAATATGATACCCCTATTGATGATGGAATGAAATGGCGGTGCGAGAAAGCATGTCTCGAAGGGATGGAGGGCCCAGAAGGGGGCTTCTGAAGGGGGACGATCTTATTTTGGCCTTCGGTCAGAGGGCTTCCGAAGGCACTTTTTTATTGTAACTATTCGGCTGTGCCTTCTATGGTTAAAGTGGGCTTAAAAACTGAGCCTCCGGCGGCCAGGGAATAGATCCCCTGGACCCCAGGTATGTGATCATGATGGGCCAAAGGCCCGTCATGATCACGATAAAAGTCTGTTTGGCAAGCCCATCTCATAAAAATTGGCAAAAGGTTGGCCCCCGGCAGGGCTGCCGGAGGCATCGCTTTTCGCTTACTCTTTTTGGGGCGCTTTCTCCCGGTTCTGGATGCATGAGTTGCCCGTCGGGGTGAAGCACTTTCCGCAGGCGGTGCAGCGGGGGGTGACAGTTTTGTCGGCATGCCATTTGTTGATGATATCGGGCTCGCACAAGATGGGACGGCAGAGTGAGAAGAAGGAGATATCGGTCTCTTCGAGGAGTTTTTCCATGGTCTCCATGGACCGGTTTCCGCCCACGAGGATCACCGGGGCTTCGATGGATCTGGCGATCTCTTTGGCATACTCGCTGAAGTAGGAGTCATCGGCGGGCAGGCTTACCTGGAAGGTGGTCTCTTTCTCCGTTCGGGGCGCCTTGAATACGGGGCCACCGCTGATCTCGACGGCGGCGATTCCCTTCTCATCGAGGGTCGTGCACAGGGCCTTGCACTCTTCGAAGGTAAAGCCTTTGGGCCCCATGAAATCCGAGCAGTTCAGCTTGACGAGGAGGGGGAAGTCAGGGGCTGTTTTTTTTCGCATATCATCGAAGATATCTGAGATGATGCGGGCCCTGTTTTCGGAGCTGCCCCCGTAGGCATCGCCCCTCTGGTTGAAGAAGGGGGAGAGGAACTGGTTGAGTAGGTAGCCGTGGCCTGCATGCAACTCTACGCCGTCGAAGCCGCTCTCCATGGCGCGTCGTGCCGCATCGCCAAAGGCCGCGATGAGGCGCTGGATATTTTCCTGGGTCATCTCCTTGGGGGTGACTCCAGAGATTTTATTGGTGACGGCCGAGGGACCCCAGATCTCCCTCTCCTTGGTGTTGAACCAGGTAAAGGAGCCGCCATAGGCCAGCTGAAGCATGATCGTGCTGTCGTTGTCGTGCACGATCTGGGTCAGGGGCTTGTAGGCATCGATGAAGCTGTCGTCGTAAGCACCGAACATCTTGGGGCTGGGTTGCTCCTCCTCTATGACAAAGGCGTATCCGGTGATGAGGGCGGCGGCACCGCCTTTGGCCAGATTTTCGTAGAGGGCGAGGATCTCATCGTTGATGTGGCCATCATCTTCGGCGATTCCCTCCCAGGTGGCGGACCGTATAAATCGGTTTTTTAGTTCAAGGCTTCCAAGGCGTGTGGGTTCGAAAAGCTCCGTCATATTACCTCCTGAGGATTGGTGCACTATTATTATAGCCAGTATGCTTTTTACTCATATTTATGAATATCATTAAAATACAGGGTTTGTAGCCTTTTCAAGTAATAATTTCAAGTATTCCTCATTTAAAGTTTTACAGGGCATGTGGTGGGTGTGTGACGTGGATGCGTATTTCTCTTCATGGGGCGTATGATGCCCGGAATCTGGGTCAGGATCATGGCAGGAAATCGAGGCGATGATGTTCGTATCTTGAGCTTCCCCTCGGCATCATGTATGATAATTATCTGTTTCACCTCATTTTTTTATCCCCTTAAAATACCGCTCGTGTATTGACCGTTTCCTTTTTTATCTTCATTTATAGGGGCCAAATGCGGCCTCTTCTCACTCACCATCAAGCAAAGGAGATCATGCATGGATACGTCCACCTCTTATCTGGGATTGACGCTTAAGAATCCTATTATTGTGGGAAGTTCGGGGCTGACCGGTACGATTGAAGGCGTGAAACGCCTTTCGCAGAGTGGGGCAGGGGCCGTGGTGCTCAAGTCCCTTTTTCAAGAAGAGATCTCCCTTGAGAGCAATAAGGTGATTGAAGATACCCTCAAGGCGGATCCGTCGGTGCGTTATTTCGACTACGACGGGAAGAAAAATCCCATCGAGTTTTATGGGTATAAGGTGAGGGAGGACAACCTCAACCGTTACACGACCCTAATTCGAGATGCCAAGGCGGCGGTGGATATTCCCGTTATTGCCAGTATCCACTGCTTTTACGACTCCATGGAGTGGATTGCCTTTGCCCGGGAGCTGGAACGGGCCGGCGCCGATGCCCTGGAACTCAATATGTTTTTTCCCCCCACCCAGTTTAGCCGGGAGCGAAAAGAGACAGAGGCCCTCTACTTTCAGATCATCGATAAGATTCTTGGGGCCGTATCGATCCCTGTCTCCCTTAAGATTAGTCACTACTTCACGGATTTGGGGATTATGATTGAAAAACTCTCCCAGACGGGAATTCAAGGGCTCGTCTTGTTCAACCGGTTTTTTAGTCCCGATGTGGATATCAAAAAAATAGAGGTGATTCCTTCATTTCTCTTCAGTACCCCCGCAGAGATGGCCATGTCTCTCAGATGGATGGCCATCATGGCCGAGAAGGTGGAATGCTCCCTGGCTGCCTCTACGGGGGTTCATGACGGAGAGGCGGTGGTCAAGCAGATTCTGGCTGGCGCCGATGCGGTGCAGGTGGTCTCCACGGTGTATAAAAATGGGGTGAAGCATATCGCGACCATGGTGGAGGTCTTGGAGAGCTGGATGGGGAGCAAGGGGATAAAATCCATTGCCGATTTTAAAGGGCGTCTCTCCCAGGATAAGAGTGTGGATCCGGCTCTCTATGAACGGGCCCAGTTTATGAAGTACTTTGCCGATAAAAAGAGGCTATCCCTTTCCTAGAGTGGTTTTATACGGGAACTATTTTGCTTGCTGTAAATACCTCGTACAGGCAGAGTATACGAAAAACCCTATCCGTTTTTTTGGGTGAAACGATCCGCCGGAGGCAGCCAAGTTAAAGATGCCTCCGGCGGCCCTGCCGGGAGCCACGCTTTTGCCAATTTTTATGAGCGGGGCTTTTCAAACAGGTATCATCAAGTAACTTCGATTTAACGAAAAGAATCAAAGGCGTATGTGATTTGCCCAGACAAATGAGGGGGTAAAGCGCATACGCAACCTGCTTTCGAGGTGGCACACCTCGCCGCCGGAGGCCCATTTTTTGGTCACTTCGACCATAGGGGGCCGTCCGGTTATAGGGGTATACGCATATGATAGATATCTTAAACGTTGTCAAAGCCAGGGACCCTCATCAGCCTGAATTTCATCAGGCTGTGACGGAGGTGGTGGAGTCGGTGACGCCTGTTCTCAAGCAGAGTCCCGAATACCTGACCCACAAGGTGCTGGAGCGGATTGTGGAACCGGAGCGTGTAATCATGTTCCGTGTCCCCTGGGTGGATGATGAGGGGCAGGTTCAGGTGAACCGTGCATTTAGGGTTCAGATGAACAGCGCCATCGGCCCGTATAAGGGAGGGTGCCGGTTTCACCCATCGGTGAATTTAAGTATCCTAAAGTTCCTCGCCTTCGAGCAGGTCTTTAAAAATGCCCTCACCACCCTCCCCTTAGGGGGGGGGAAGGCCGGCGCCGATTTTGACCCCAAGGGAAAATCCGATAACGAGGTGATGCGGTTTTGCCAGAGTTTCATGGCCGAGCTCTTTCGCCATATTGGCCCCCACACCGATATTCCGGCCGGGGATATCGGGGTGGGCGCCCGGGAGATTGGTTACCTCTTTGGTATGTACAAGAAGCTCACCAATGAGTTTACCGGTGTCCTGACGGGAAAGTCCCTGAGCTGGGGGGGCAGTCTGGTGCGTCCGGAGGCAACGGGTTACGGGGCCGTCTATTTCTTAGAGGAGATGCTGAAGACCCGTCAGGAGACCGTGGAGGGGAAGACCATTGCCATATCGGGTTACGGAAACGCCGGTACCTATGTGATCGAGAAGATCAATGAGCTGGGGGGGACGGTGGTCACCATCGCCGATGAGTACGGCTATGTCCACGATCCCGATGGTATCAAGGGGGAGAAGCTGGATTTCATGGCCGATCTGTGGACCATCTACCGGCGGTCGGCCAAAGAGTATGCCGAGCGGTACCACTGCCTTTGGGTGCCGGGTAAGCGGCCCTGGGAGGTTCCCTGTGATGTGGCCATGCCCACGGCCTTCGAGAATGAGCTCCATCTCGCCGATGCCAAGACCCTGGTGAAAAACGGATGCTGTGCGGTGGTGGAGGTGGCCAATATGCCCTGCACCCTGGATGCGGCCCACTACTTCCGGGAGAACGGAATCCTTCTCGCTCCGGCCAAGGCGGCCAATGCCGGTGGGGTGGCCACCTCGGGCCTGGAGATGAGTCAGAACAGCATGCGCCTCTCCTGGAGCCGGGAGGAGGTGGATACCCGTTTGAAGGGGATCATGCAAAATATTCATGCCACCTGCTTAGGGGCCGCCGATCGGTACGGCATGCCGGGCAACTATGTGGCCGGAGCCAATATCGCCGGGTTTATCAAGGTGGTAGACGCCATGATCGACCAGGGCGTGGTTTAAGGCGGGTGGCGAAATCGTGGCCTCGCTTGGCCCTGCTGGGAGCCAACCTTTTGTCAATTTTTATGAACGGGGCGTGCCAAATAATTTTTTATCGTGACGGTGACGGACCTTTGGTCCGTCACCGTCACAAACCTGGGGTCCAGGGGATTTATCCCCTGGCCGCCGGAGGCCTATTTTTTATCACCTTAACGATAAAAGGCATTTTTTTTGGGGCTGAATAGTTAGTATTTTGTTTTTATTGTGATAAATCCAAATGGTGGTGTGATGGGGTATCTGAGGTGTCTGATGGGGGGGCTGGTGGCGGGCCTTCTCTGTATGGTGACGGTAGGGGCGGTGCACGGGGCAGAGACGCGCCAGGTACTGGTGTTAAACTCTTATCATCCCGGTTACGTTTGGGCAGATTCGGTGACCGAGGGACTGAGGTCCGTATTTGATGCCGAGGGGAGTTCTCTTCGGGTGAGTTTTGAGTACATGGATACCAAACGGTATCAGCCCGAGGAGATCTTCGAGACCCTCAAAGAGGTGTACCGTCTGAAGTATCATGCGGTCTCCTTTGATGTGATTATCGCCGCCGATAACAACGCCCTCGATTTTCTTCTCCTCTATCGTGATGCGCTTTTTGGCCGAACCCCGGTGGTGTTTTGTGGGATCAACGGTTTTTATGATGCCATGATTGAGGGCCATACCGGTTACACCGGTGTGGCCGAGGACTATGACCTGAAAGGGACCCTGGATTTGGCCCTGACCATGCACCCGACGAGTCGCCATGTCGCCTATGTGAGCGGGGCCTCCACCTCCAGCCGTATCAACCGAAAGCGTCTGCTTGATTTGATTCCCGCCTATGCAGGTCGTGTGACGTTTATCGACCTCTCCTTGATGCCCATCGCCGATATGAAGAGGGCCCTGGGCACCCTTCCCGATGATACCCTTATTCTCTACCTCTCCTACTACTTAGGCCCTAACGGCTTACGGCTTACCGTTGCCGAGAGCACCGCCCTTGTCTTTGAACACTCCCGACTCCCCATCTACTCCCCGTGGGAGTACACCCTGGGAAGCGGTGTTCTGGGCGGGATGATGTTAAGCGGTCGTACCCAGGCCGAGGAGGCGGCGGAGATCGCCTTGACCATTCTAAACGGGACGCCCCCGGAGTCGATTCCTGTGATGCGTCACACGGCCATTCATCCCATCTTCGATTACAATTTGTTGCGCTATTTTTCCATCCCCCACAACGCCCTTCCCCAGGATTCGATTATCCGCAATGAGCCGGTGACGGTTTACTATCGGTACCAGTATGTGATCTGGGCCACGGTTCTATTTCTTATCTATCAGTCCATCACCATCGTGGTGCTGATGCGGATTATTGCCCGGAGAAAGAGGGCGGAAGCCCGGGAGAAGGCCCTGGAGGGTCAGCTTCGGCAGTCTCAGAAGATCGAGGCCCTGGGCACCTTTGCCGGGGGCATTGCCCATGACTTTAATAATATTTTAGGAGCCATCACCACCTGCACAGAGCTGGCCGCCGAGGAGATGGGGGCGGGGACTCCGGCCCATGAGGATCTGACCCATGTATTAAAAGCGGCCCAGCGGGGAAAGAGTCTGGTGAGTCAGATTTTGGCCTTCAGCACGAATAAGGACCAGGAGAAGCAACCCGTGGAGATGACCCAGCTCCTCAAGGAGTGCACCCATCTTCTCACCACCTCCATCCCTTCCACCATCGATGTGCGTCTCAATCTCCAGGCGGCCTCGGGGCTGGTGCTGGCCGATCCCAATCAGATCCATCAGGTCATCATGAATCTGTGCACCAACGCGAGTCATGCCGTGGAGAATCAGAAAGGGCGCATCGAGATCACCCTGGATGCGGTGTCCCTCGATGAGAAGGCGCCCCGGGTTCATCCGGATCTCTCCCCGGGGCGCTACTCCCGCCTCACCGTCCGGGACAACGGAGAGGGAATTGCCCCCGAGGTGGTGGACCGTATCTTCGATCCCTTTTTTACCACCCGTAAGGAGTCGGGGGGGACGGGGCTCGGGCTCTCCATGTCCCACGGGATCGTGAAGAGCCACCAAGGGGCCATTACCGTGGCCAGCCATCCGGGGCGGGGAACGATCTTTGCCGTCTACCTCCCCTGTGCCCACGGGGAGCTCGCACTGAAGATTGGAGATAGGGCAGGGGTGGAACGACCGGGACGGGGGCGAATCCTCCTCGTGGATGACGATGAGCAGATGATCTATGGAACGGAGAAGATGCTCTGCCGTATGGGCTATGAGGTGGATGCCTACACGGGGAGCCTGGCCGCCCTAAAAGCGGTGCGTACCCATCCCCGGCGTTTCGATCTACTCCTCACCGATCATATGATGCCCTACTTAAACGGCATGGAGCTGGCCAATGAGGTCCGTACCCTGTGTCCCCAGATTTCCATTATTCTCTGTAGCGGGTTTCAAGATGCCTTGGGAGACCTTTCCAAAGAGACCCTCGCCCATCATGGAATCCATGGTTTCTTGAAGAAACCGTTTCGGCGGACAGAGCTGGGAAAAACCATAGCTAGGATTTTAAAATCGTGATTCGAAGGGTGGATATAGGGCTCCAGTGATTAAAAAATGGGCTCCTGGCCGTCGGGGGTCGTGCGGTGAACGCTTACCTCCGGTGGCCCTGCCGGGGGCCACCCTTTTACAAAAGGTTGCCAAACAGGCTTTAGTTGTGACCACGACGGGCCAAAGGCCCGTCATGGTCACATACCTGGGGTCCAGGGGATTTATCTCCTGGCCGCCGGAGGCATGTTTCTTGGTCACTTTAACCATCGAAGAGTCCGTTTTTTATATTTAAACGCGTGATGCGCGTATTTGACATTATCTATTGCAACGAGGATATACCCCATGGCCACCGTGTTGATTGTCGATGATGATGAAACCCTTTGTTATGCACTCTCCCGGGTTGTTACCACCCAGGGCCACCGGGCCGTGACGGCCCAGACCCTGGCCGATGGTCTTTTAAAGGCGAGGCAGGCCTCCTTCGATGCGGTGTTTCTGGATGTACGCCTTCCCGATGGCAACGGCCTGGATGCTTTGGAGGAGTTGGAAGGCTTGCCCTCGGCACCGGAGGTGATCATCATCACCGGTCTGGGGGACCCCGATGGCGCGGAGCTGGCCATGATCAACGGGGCCTGGGACTATATCGAGAAGAGCGCCTCCACCAAGGAGATCGCCCTGACCCTCGGCCGGGCCCTGGAGTATCGGGAGGAGAAGCGAAGCGCCGTGGCCGCATCACCCGTGGTGGCTCTGGTAAGGGACGGGATTATCGGGAGCAGCACGGGGATTAAGGGGTGCCTCGATCTGGTGGCCCGGTCCGCCATAAGCGATGCCAATATTCTCATTACCGGGGAGACGGGCACGGGTAAAGAGCTCTTTGCCCGGGCCGTTCATGAAAACAGCCTTCGGAAAAACGGCCCCTTTGTCATCGTGGACTGCGCCTCTATCCCGGAGACCCTGGTGGAGAGCCTCCTCTTTGGGCACAAGAAGGGGGCGTTTACCGGTGCGGATCGCGACCGGACGGGGCTCATCGTGGATGCACACAACGGGACCCTCTTCTTAGACGAGGTGGGGGAGTTACCCATGTCTCTTCAGAAGGCCTTTTTACGGGTTCTCCAGGAGCGTACCGTGCGGCCCATCGGAAGCCGTCATGAGATAAGGAGTCATTTCCGACTGGTGGCCGCCACCAACCGGAATCTGGAGGCGATGGTGGAGGAAGGAACCTTTCGTAAAGACCTTCTCTACAGAATTCAGGCCTTCTCCATGGAGCTTCCCGCCTTGAGGGCGCGTATCTCCGATATCAAGGAGATTGCCGCCTACCATATTCACCGCTTCTGCGATCGTTACGGCATGGACCATAAAGGGGTCTCCGCCGATTTTTATGGGACCTTAGAGGGGCATGACTGGCCGGGAAATGTGCGAGAGCTGGTGAATATCCTCGATCAGGCCCTCATCTCCGCCCGCAATGAGGCGACGCTCTTTCCCAAGCATCTGCCGCCTCGTCTGAGGGCCCAGGTGGCCCGGGCCAGACTCGGGGCCTCCCCGTCGGATGAGGAGGCCTTCTCTGACGGGTACGCCCTCGATGCCATGCCCCCTCTTTCGGAATACCGGGATACCGTTTTGCAGGAGGCGGAGAGGCGGTACTTAGAGGACCTCATGCGGACCTCGTCCGGTAAGATCAAGAGAGCCTGTGAGGTGGCCGGTCTCTCTCAGTCCCGTCTCTATGCCCTGTTGAAACATCACGGATTGAAGTAAGCGGTGATGCCTTCTAAGGCCAAAGGGAACGTGAAAAACAAGCCTTCGGCGACCCTGCCGGGAGCCAACCTCTTACAAAAGGGAGCCAAACAGGTTTTTTATAGGGACTGTGACTGGCCTTTGGCCCGTCACAGTCAGTAACCTGGGGTCCAGGGGATCTATTCCCTGGCCAACCGAGGCCCTTTCTCTGGTCACTTTGACCATAGAAGTCATCTTTCGCTGAGGTTTCGCTTGGGTGCCCCCGGATCTGCCGGGTTAAATTTTTGCCCCTGCCATTTTATCTCTCCTGTCCCCCAGGAAAAATTCCTGTCCCACACGAGAAAACCCGCTTCGAAGGAGGCGGGTTTTTTGCGTCTTACCGTGGAAGCCATTGAATACACTCATTATATAAAAATATTTCCACCCTGGCACAGGGGCTGCAATATACCATGGGCAGTTGAGAAACCATTGGCACCACAAAGGGTGTGGGACGCATAGAAGGGAAGGGGAAAACCATGGATTACAATACGGCGAGTTTGGCACTTCACGAAAAGAGTGTGGGAAAAATTGAGGTGGTCTCCAAGGTGGCGATTGCCTCTCGGGAGGATTTAAGCCTTGCATACACACCTGGGGTGGCCCAGCCCTGTCGGGAGATCAGCAGCGATAAGGAGGAGGTCTACCGTTACACGGCCAAGGGGAACCTGGTGGCCGTGGTCACCGACGGCACCGCCGTGCTCGGTTTGGGTGATATCGGACCCGAGGCCGCCATGCCGGTGATGGAGGGCAAGGCCATTCTTTTTAAAGAGTTTGCCAATGTGGATGCCTTTCCCATCTGTCTCAATACCACGAATGTGGAGGAGATTATCCAGACGGTGAAGATGATCGCCCCCACCTTTGGCGGGATCAACTTAGAGGATATCTCCGCCCCCCGCTGTGTGGAGATCGAAGAACGTTTAAAGGCAGAGCTGGATATTCCCGTCTTCCATGACGATCAGCATGGCACCGCCATTGTGGTGGCCGCGGCTCTTATCAACGCCTTAAAGGTAGTGAAGAAAGATCTCTCCGAAATTCGTGTGGTGGTCAACGGTGCCGGAGCTGCCGGAGGGGCCATCATCAAGATGCTGAACGATCTGGGCGTCGAAGATATTCTCGCCTGCGATAAGAGCGGTATCCTCCGGGAGGGGGACGAGACGAATCCGCCTCACTTAGAGGCCCTGGCGAAGGTGACCAACCGGGGCCAGCGCCAAGGTACCCTCGTGGATGCCATGGTGGGGGCCGATGTCTTTGTGGGCGTCTCGGCCGGGAACGTGGTGAGTAAAGAGATGGTGACCTCCATGAATGTGGGCGCGGTGGTGTTTGCCATGGCCAATCCCACCCCCGAAATCATGCCCGATGACGCGAGAGAGGCCGGGGCCGCCGTGGTGGGATCGGGGCGTTCGGATTTTGCCAATCAGGTGAATAACGTCCTGGCCTTTCCCGGTATTTTTAGGGGTGCCTTAGATGCCCGGGCCTCTGAGATCAACCGCTCCATGTGTCTGGCGGCGGCCTACGCCATCTCCGAAATCATCGAAGACGATGAAGTGACGGCCGAGTATGTGATCCCCGATGCCCTGGATCGCCGTGTGGGAGTGAAGGTGGCCGAGGCTGTCCGCAAGGCGGCATATGAATCCGGTGCCGCCATAAAGAGACAATAATAATTGTGGTGTAATGATTTTAAGATGCAATGATTTATTAAGGAGATTGTGATGACAACAGCAGCCGTCATGCCCGTTCAGGGTCTTCGAGATTACAAAATTATGGGGATTCCCCTCTCATTTTTCCTCGCCTTAACCGCCGTTGTATTTATGGCCGCCTACCTTCAGGTCCTCCCTAAGGGGATGGTGGGGGCCCTACCCCTGATGATTGCCCTGGGCGCTATTTTCAACGAAATCGGGGATCGTACCCCTGGTATCAAGGATTACCTGGGTGGGGGACCCATCCTCATCATCTTCGGCTCGGCCGCCCTGGTCACCTACGGGGTGCTGCCCCAGCCCTCGGTGAAGATCATGACCAGCTTCATGAAGAGCGAGAGTTTCTTAAGCTTTTATATCGCCGCCCTCATTACGGGCAGTATCCTGGGGATGGACCGAAAGCTTCTCATCCGGGCCTCCGTGCGCTACCTCCCTGTCATCTTAGGGGGTGTGGGCGTGGCCATTCTTATGGCCGGAACCGCAGGTATGCTCATGGGGTATGGTTTTAAGGAGGCGATTCTCTACATTGCCATTCCCATCATGGGCGGCGGTATGGGTGCCGGTGCAGTGCCCTTGTCCCAGATCTTCGGCTCCACGCTGAATTTAGACACCGCATCCATGATGTCCCGTATGGTGCCTGCCCTGGCCCTGGGTAACGCCTTTGCCATCATCGCCGCAGGCCTTCTCAATAAAATTGGGAAGGGCCGTCCGTCTCTGACAGGTAATGGTACCCTCATGAAGAATCAGGACGCGGTATCCGAAGAGAAAGAAGCGGATATGGATGTGGATTATCAGCTGATGGGGATCGGCCTCCTCATGGCCACCACCTTCTTCGTCCTCGGTAAACTCCTGGGCAGCTTCATCCCCTTGCACTCCTATGCATTGATGATCATTAGTGTGGCGGCGGTCAAGGCCCTGGGGCTCTTGCCCCGGAAATATGAGATCGGCGCCTTCCAGTGGTTCCGTTTCGTCATGGTTAGCTTAACACCGGCTCTTCTTGTGGGCATCGGCGTGGCGTACACCAACCTTAACCAGGTGATCGACGCCTTCTCCATCCAGTATGTGGTACTCGTGGCCGTCACCGTCATTGGCTCCATCATCGGTTCCGGCATCATGGGCAGTTTCATGGGGTTCTACCCCATCGAGGCGGCCATCACAGGCGGGCTCTGTATGGCCAACATGGGCGGCACCGGCGATGTGGCCGTTCTCTCCGCCTCCAAGCGTATGGAACTCATGCCCTTTGCCCAGATCTCATCGCGCATCGGTGGGGCCTTCATGCTGATTCTTGCCACGGCGATCTTGAAGCTGATCGTCTAATCCGGTGAACCTTCTACACCGTCGGATCATGCCTCCCCATGAGGCGTGATCCGACGGCCAGATTTTATCCATTTTGTCACCCCGAGTCGCTGGAAGACCGTCGGGAGCCGGGGACTTCCCCCCCTTCGGTTCCAGACGGTGATGTTCCCTCCTTTCAGTTGGGTGTGACAATAAAGAGCGTCCCTCGTTTTTTTAAGCGGGGGGCGCTTTTTTTTAAGGGCTCCTTGATGGGGGAGGTGTCAAAAAAGTGTGTGATCTTAGCGCTCTTCCTGCAAGCACTTTCGCATATCCCCCTATAGGGCCCCATTCCTTTAAATTAAGGGCGGGACATGGGCAGGGCTCCTGGGGTAAGAGAGACCCGAATATGGGTATCTTTTAAGCGTCATTTGTAAGATAGGCGATGGGCAGCATAATGAAATCACCGAGGCCGCGGACCTCACCCAGCGAGAGTGGGGGTGTTTGGGCTTACGGGATGAAGTGGAAGGAAATACGAATGGATTACAATGCGGCAAGTTTGGTGCTTCACGAGAAGAGTGTGGGTAAAATTGAAGTGGTCTCCAAGGTGGCCATCAAGAACCGGGAGGATCTGAGCCTTGCATACACCCCTGGGGTGGCTCAGCCCTGCCGAGAGATCAGCGATGATAAAGAGGCGGCCTATCGCTATACGGCCAAGGGCAATCTCGTGGCCGTGGTTACCGACGGCACCGCCGTACTCGGCTTAGGGAATATCGGTCCCGAGGCGGCCATGCCGGTGATGGAAGGGAAGGCCATTCTCTTTAAGGAGTTTGCCAACGTGGACGCCTTTCCCATTTGTCTCGCCACCACCGATGTGGAGGAGATTATTCAGACGGTGAAGATGATCGCCCCCACCTTTGGCGGTATCAACTTGGAAGATATCTCGGCTCCACGCTGTGTGGAGATCGAAGAACGCCTCAATGCAGAGCTGGATATTCCCGTTTTCCATGACGATCAGCACGGCACCGCCATCGTGGTCGCCGCCGCCCTCATCAACGCCTTAAAGGTGGTGAAGAAAAATCTCTCTGAGATTCGCGTGGTGGTCAATGGTGCCGGTTCCGCCGGGGGGGCCATCATCAAGATGCTTCTGGATCTGGGGGTCGAGGAGATCCTCGCCTGCGATATCAGTGGCATTCTCTGCGAGGGGACCGACGGCAACCTTCCCCATTTAGAGGCCCTGGCCCGAAGGACCAACCGAAAAAAACGTAAAGGGACCTTAGCCGATGCCATGGTGGGGGCCGATGTCTTTATCGGGGTCTCGGCCGGTAACGTGGTGAGCCCGGAGATGGTGACCTCCATGGGTGCCGATGCCGTGGTCTTTGCCATGGCCAATCCCACCCCTGAGATCATGCCCGATGCCGCCCGAGAGGCCGGAGCCGCCGTGGTGGGATCGGGGCGTTCCGATTTCCCCAACCAGGTGAACAACGTCCTGGCCTTTCCCGGTATCTTTCGGGGTGCCTTAGATGCCAGAGCCCATGAGATCAACCGCGCCATGTGCCTGGCCGCGGCGTACGCCATCGCCGGGATTATCACCGATGCGGAAGTCTCCGCCGAGTATGTGATCCCCGATGCCCTGGATCGACGTGTGGGCGTGAAGGTCGCCGAGGCCGTAGCCGAAGCCGCCTTCGAGTCGGGCGCGGCGGTGCGGGGATAAGACGCATTTGGATCGATTCTGGCCTTCTATGGTTGAAGTGACCAGAAAAAGGGCCTCGGTTGGCCAGGAGATAAATCCCCTGGACCCCAAATTTGTAGCGATGACGGACCAGAGGTCCGTCATCGCTACTATAAAAGCCTGTTTGGCAAACCCGTCTTTATAAAATAAGGCAAAAGCATAGCCCCCGGCGGCCGGGGCTGTCGATTTAAGTGCCGGAGTAAAAATAAAAGATACAAAAAGCGATGCCTCCGGCGGCGAGGGTGGCGAAGCCACATGAGGCAAAAACACCTCGA
>JABXKT010000084.1 GCA_013619155.1 Desulfobacteraceae bacterium | reverse complement strand
GTGATGAGCACTTTCCCCCCGATGGTTAGTGGCGGCTCCCATCTTACTATGGGGATAGGCACCGCTCTTTTATTTGGGCCACGATATACCAAGGTAGAGGACAAAGCAATGGGCGATTTTGCCCTTTTTAAGGAGAGATAAACCTGTTTTTATACCATGGATTCGGTCTTTTTGTAGATGGCTTCAAGCTCTTGTTCGCTGATGTTTAATGGTACTCTGATGACCAAGGTGGTTCCCTCTCCGGGATTTGTGATAATACGAAGGTGTCCCTCCATGAGGAGAACCCGTTCCTTCATACTGTGTAGGCCCATGCATTTTGTGTCTTGTCTCTCCCTCTTGTTCATATCAAAGCCCACCCCGTTATCCTCCACACGCATGATGATGTCGGGAAATGAGGCCACGAGGCGTAGGGTTACCTTACTCGCCTGGGCATGTTTTAATATATTGCTTAGGGCCTCCTGGACGAGTCGATAGAGGTTGATCTCTATCTCGGCTTCGATGGTGATGTTGTTCAGCCCAGCGGAGAGGAAGTCGACCTCGATCCCTGTCTTCCTCTGAAAATCATCGCAGTGACGGAAGAGAGCCGTGGGTAAGCCCATTTCGTCCAGGATGGGGGGCCTGAGTTCGTAGGCGATATTTTTCACGGCCTCGATACACTCCTGGAGGACATGGGAGGTGTCCTGAATTTTGGTACGGAATACCGAAGCGGGGATGGGGCCATCCAGGAGGCTGCTGCAGGTGATTTTTAGCGATGAGAGGTCCTGGGCCACACTGTCGTGGAGATCCCGTGCGATACGCTTTCTCTCCTCCTCCTGGACCTGGATGATTTTTCGGGTGAGGTGCTTGATCTGGCGTTCGGCCTGGGTGAATTTGGTGATGTCGTTGACGATGGTGAGGGCGAAGTGTTCATGCTCTATGGTGATGCGTTGTGAAGAGAGCAGGACCAATCGGGGTTGGCCATCCCGGGTATAGATCTGACACTTGAAGTTGCGGGTCGTCTGGTTGATGCGCATGATGGTGCGGAAGTCTTTCCAGCTGTCCGGGTCTTTCCAGAGGCCTATATCCAGGGCGGTTTTTCCGTTTACCTCCTTGGGAGAGTAGCCGAATTGAGAGGAGAAAATGGTATTGACGTGGTTGAATGTTCCGCTGTAGAGGCGGGTGATGACAATGGGATTGGGGCTGGTTTGGAAGGCCTGACGATAGACCTCCTTCTTCGCCTTGATCGTCTCGATATGGCTGAGCTGTTCGAGCATGCCCTTCTCCAGTCGTTTATTTTTCTTGTGGAGATCCAGGGCCTTTTGATCCATTTCGGTCATGCGGGAGGAGAGGTAGGTGATCCATGCCCGGGCCTTATCCGTCACCAAGATGGTGACGATAAAGTAGAGAAGGGCCAGCATGGCGATGATCTGTCCCTGAAGGGAGTGGGAGATCGCCCCCCAGACCACGATGGGTAAGAGAAAGATACCCGTATAAATTTTTGTGGCACGTGAGGGTAAGATGCTGAAGTTGGGGATGATGCTTACCAGGGCACCGGCACAGAGGATGATGAGGTAGCCTGGCCACGCCAGTCCGTATTGATCTAAGGTAAAGCTGGCAAAAAGGGTCCAGCTCATGGCCGACGCGTAGTTGAGGTTTAAACTCCAGCGGTGTGCTTTCTCCGTGGCGATGCGCCCGAAGAGGAAGTATCCCATGCCGATGAGTATGCGGAGTATCATGGTCATGAGGGTGAGGATGAGCAGTGAGGTGGCGATAATGGGGATGCGGTCGTAAAGGTCTGATGTCCCCATGACGATGATGATGAGAAGGGGCAGGATGGGGGATGCGAGACTTGAGCGTAGGATGTATCTTACGTCCATGGGTCGTTTATGGGGCAACATGATGAGCTTCACCGCAATGACTGTTTATGGTGGATCGGCATGTATAGGCAATCGGTGCTGCCGATGAAATGTCTCGCGAGTGTTTTCTTAGGGCGGTCTCTCTTTTTTGCTTCGTATTATTCATAAATACAAAATGATAGTCTGCTGATGCATGGCGTCATTGTCAAGTAAAAAAGGGCGTCGGGGCAGTGGTGGCTCTGCCCCGGAGAGAGGGATGCATCACTTAAGGAGTCATGGCGTTTAAGCTCTCTATGGCCTCTTCGGCTGCCTCACGGAGGGCCTCATCGGTGGATTGTGCCAAGATGGCGTGCAATGCGGGGAGATGACTGGGATCGTTAGAGAGTCCCGCGATATAGATGATATCTCCCAGGGCCGAGGCGGAGATAGATGAGTGATCGGCGAGAAGGGTAGCGGCGGTTTGGGAGACGATGCTGGGGGCGGTTTCGGCAAGCTCTTCCATCACCACCATGGCGCCTAAGCGCACCGACCACTTTTCATGGGCCAGAAGTGTGTTCATGGCCTCAAAGGGTTTTTGAGCCGTTGTCATCATGGCGGCGACTCGCGTGGCACCCCCCTCTTCTAAAAGGGACTGAAGGGCATCGGCACTGAGCTCTTCGGGTGTTCGGTGGATCACCACCTCCATGGCGGAGACGAGGTTAAACTGGCCACTCCAGCGAATATCTGCATCGTAGATCAGGGTGGGAGCAGACTGGACGCCTCTTCTCTCGGCCTCCTCACGAAAAAGTGAGCCGTCATAGATAGAGAGGTGGACCTGGGGGGTTGAAAGGCCCACGGTGATGAGCTGCCGTGTTAAGGCGGGGCAAAAAGGGCAGGCCTCGGCCACGAAAAGGTCCAGGGTCGTGGGTAGGGTGATCTTCTCTGTCAGCGTTTGTAAGGTCGGGACCATGGGGTCGGGCTCTCCTTTCATGGCGTAGAGGAGAAGCTCGAGGAGTTTCTTTCCCGGTAGGGTAAAAAATCGTAACCCCTCTTCTGTCTCGAAAAAGGGGAGGGGCGCTTCCCCTCTCTTGACGGTCAACGAGAGGGCATCCCCTGCTTTTTGGGCAAGGTGGTCCCCAAAGCGTTTCATCTCATCGCTTTCAGGCGTTTTGGTGGTGTAGAGAGTGAGGCGAGCGGGGGACGACAGGGCGGTGGCCCAGGCGTCAATAGTGGTGTCGTTATCAGCCATGGTGAAGGGTCCTCTTGAACATCTTAGGAAGTACTAGACGCGTTGTCAGTTCACGGGAGAGATGGTCCGACTTAAGGGACCTTTTGTCCGTATCAAAAATGTGTGTCAGGTTATGTTGCCGGTCAGGGCTTGTCAACCCATTGGAATCACCGTAAACCAAATGATTTCGTGTTGACAGCTGTCGAAGAGAGGTGCACGTTTACCGCTGAGATCGTCTGCACTATTTTAAGGTGAGGGGCATTTATAGATGCCGGGGCGTTACAATACGAAAAAGGGGGAGTCGGTGGTGATGAATACGCAGGAGGAGACATGCCAGAAGATGGCTTTTTTGGAAGAGGGGCGTCGCATGCGCGGACTACGGCGCGCTATTTTTCTCGGTGGAACGCTTGCGGTGATGCTCTTTGCACCCCTGATTCTCTTGATGGGGACCGGCGTTGAGATCGCCCAGGATCCCCATTTTGTTCCGGCTCCCCAGTTAAAAGAGATGGTGCGGTCCCCTTCGCCGGCCTCGTCATCGACACCCTCTCCCGATACAGCGTCTGCCCTTACAGCCCTCTCTTTTGGCAGCGGTATCCCTGGCCCCACTCCGGATATGGCGGCGGGGGGCGCCTCGTTTCCCTACACCGTTTATGTGGCCTCTTTTCGTCAGGAATCTCGGGCGGGAGCGTTTGTGGAGAGGCTTCGGGAAGAGGGGGAGCTCGCCTTTTCCACCTATCTTGAGGCCTCCGGTATGGGGGGATGGTTTCGTGTTTTTTGCGGAAATTATGCCACGCGGGAGGCGGCCCAGAGACGGGCCACCCAGATGAATAAGAAAAAGGGGGGACAGGCCTCGGTGGTGGAGAAGTCGGTGGCCCTGGCCCTGGATGGCCCCATATCCCGGGAGGCCGCGAAGGCCCTGGAGTGCCGACTCTACACCCGTGGTTTTTTTGCGTACGCCATGCCCTCTTCCACGGCATCAACGCCGGTACAGCTTCTTGTGGGGGCCTTTCAAGGGGAGACCCGGGTTCAGGAGATGCAGGCACTTCTCGCCGATGCGGGTTTTGTCTCTCGTCCCGTTAAGCGCTGAGTTCGAATCAGATTTGGCCCGTGGGTATATTTCGTCCGGGGTGGCTCCCTCATTCGATTGGTTTAACAAAAAAGGCGTCCGACTCTCCTTATGGAGAATCCGGCGCCTTTTTTTTGATCTTAGGGTGGGTTTAAAGGGCCCATTCTAAGTGGAAAACCCTTTTTTTGGCTCCTTAGAAGGTGACGACCTCGGCGCCTTTGACCATGGCTTTCAAGGCCTTTTCCCAGGCGTCTCCCCCGGTCTGGATGGCCAGTTCCACGGCCAGATGACGGGGGGTAATATGGAGGTCTTTGTTCCGGCCGAGGCCCTGGATGCAGGAGGGGCAGTTGGTCAGGAGGGTGGTGGGCCCCTTTTTGTCCTGGGTCTTCCGCTGGATCTCGTCATGTTTTCTCTGAAGCATGGCATGGGTGATATCGGGACGGCTCATGGAGAGGGTCCCCCCTTCGGAGCAGCAGTGGGGCACCAGATCGACGGAGTAGCCGGTAAACTCTTTCAATAGGGCCGCCGCGTCGCCATCCAGGGAGTCATGGCAGGGGGCATGGTAGAGGCAGTGATCGCTCCCCTTCACCTCCAGGCCATTTTCCAGGGCAAAACGGCTCACGTCGGTGATGCCACATCCCAGAATCTCCGGGGCTTCGAACTCTTCCAAGGCTTCGCAGCAGGTGCCGCAACTCACTACACAGGCATTAAAATCTATGTAACTGATCATTTCACGGATCTGACTGAAAATGACCGAGTCCCTCAAGGTCATTTCGCTGTACTGCACTATCTTGGCGTTTACCTTGGCAGGAAAACCGCAGCAGATATAAGGGGGAGGCAGTACCACCCGGGTTCCCGTGGAGAGCAGGATGTAGATGGCCGCCTTGGATATATCTGAGAAGAGGCGCTCGGAACCGCATCCGGGGAAGTAAAACACCGACTGCCGGATCTCTCCGGGGGGGTTGATGATCATCGCCTGATTGGCCCCGCATTTGGGCAGGATACTCCGAAGGGTATCATGGGACGCCTTGGGCATGGGGGACGCTAAAATTTGAGCCCCATGGATCCCTTTCAGGTTCTCTCGGATGGGCGCCATGCCGCTCAGCATCTTATGACCGGTGCGCTGAAGGGCACCTCCCCAGCTGACGAGGCTCTTTCGGAACAGGGTGTTGGCGACTGGATTCCGCGTCTCTAGGTAGGCGAGGGAGGCCCGAGTCGCTAAGCGTGTCTTCTTGTACTTGCGGGAGACGAGAATCTCCCGTTCCATGAGGGAGACCTCGGCCGTATCGATATCTACGGGACAGGGTTTGAAGCACTTATGGCACATGGTGCAGTGGTCGGCGATCTCCTCCATCTGTTTTAAGAACTTGAAACGTGTGGAGTGGGAGCGCTGCACATCATAGAGAATCGCCTCGATCAGGGCGGCGATGGCCAGGTTTTTATTCCGGGGGTAGTAGAACATATTCTGGGCCGGGTAGAAGGTGCAGCAGTCGATCTTACATTTGCCGCATCGCACGCAGGTGGAAATTTTGGCGGCCAGGGTCTCCAAGGATCCGTGCTGGAGGATGCTGGCCTCCAGCTCCAAGAGATTAAAAGAGGGGGTGTAGACCTTGGACTGGATGTGGGGGTCTATGAGCTGGCCGGGGTTCATCACCCCTTTGGGATCTACCTCTTTTCGGTAGGTGGCCAGGTCCTTGGCAAGGGCGGTATCTAAATACTTCATCTTGGTGATACCGATGCCATGCTCACCACTGACCACCCCACCGAGGCGTACCGCCTCTTCCATGATATTATCGGCCGTTTTGGCGGCGCGTCGCATCATATTCATGTCGTTGGAGAAGACGGGAATATTCACGTGGACATTGCCATCTCCGGCGTGCATGTGGGTGGCGATGATGATCTGGTGAGAGCGCGACTCCTTAAAGATGCGTTGGATCTCCCCAGATATGCGTTTGTATCCCCTAAAAAACTCCAAGAGTTCTGCCAGAAGCTGTTTGGCCTGGGCGCCGTCTTTGAGCTCTAGGATGGTGGCCGCCTCGGTGGCGGTCAGGGCCTCTCCGCAGATCTCCCGGGCCTTGGGTATGCGGGCTTCGAGCCATTCCGGGTCTTCAATGGGTTCGGCATGCTCCAGGTAGCTGAGGGCCGTACGGCAAAAATTGAGCTGGTTGTAGCGATTCTCCTCCACGTTGTAGGCGTCGGCAAATCGGGTGAAGGCGCCGATGGCATCCAAGGGGAGCACGATATCTTCGTTGAGTTTGAAGGCGTTGGTGCGCTTGGCAATGGCCCCCAGTTTTTTCCGGTCTTTCCAGAAGCGCTGGGCCTCATCTTCGTCTCGCGCCACAAAGATCTCGGTGTTTTCATAGGGGGTTAAGAGGGTCTGGAGGCGATGAATGCCCCGGTCGATCTCCTCTTCGTTGTGTCCCACCAGGTCGATGAGAAGCCCCGCTTTGGGGCTCCCCTTCCGGGTGGCCTTCACCTTGTAGTTGATGGCCAGCATGTACTCATCATCGAAGTGCTCCAGGGCAATGAGTGCCTCCTTGCCTTTATTCTGGAACTCTTTGGAGATCTTGACGATGACCTCGCTGGCCTCCTCCATGTCGTTTCCGAAGAACTCTAGGCAGACGGTGGTCTTGTACTCAAAGGAGGGGTAGAGGATAAACTCTGCCGAGGTGATGACGCCATCGCACCCCTCTTTCTGAATGCCGGGAAGGCCGTTTAAGGCCTTGTTGGTGATATCTTTCCCTAAGCCCACCTTTCGGATCTCCGTGCCGGAGAGGGAGATGCTCTTTTGAAGGGCGCCCGTTTCATCCAGCACGGAGAAGGAGACGGTGTCTGAGGGCAGGATTTTTCGCATGGGGTGGTTATCCCTGCGCACCTGCATCTGTCGTCCCCCGGGCATGGCGATGCGATACGAGACCAGGTTGTCGATGGCGGTTCCCCACATCACCGCTTTTTTACCGCCGGCATTCTCGGCGATGTTCCCGCCGATGGTGCAGGCCCAGGAGCTGGTGGGGTCGGTGGCAAAGACGAGCCCCTCCCCTTCGGCATAGGCCATAGCCGTCTGGGTGATGACTCCGGCCTCCAGTTCGAGAACAGGCATGGTCTTCACCCCGGTGCCGGGGGCTGCGGGCAGGTATCTGATGCCTCGGATGTGGTTGAGTTTTTCGGTGTTGATCATCACGCACCCTTCGGAGACGGGCACGCTGCCACCGGTGAGGCCGGTACCGGCCCCTCGCGGGATGATGGAGAGGTCGAGTCCCTCCACAGCCTTTATCAGGGGGGCGATCTGGGACTCCTGGGTGGGGCGCAGCACGGCCACGGGAAGGTAGCGCCGCCAGTCCGTGGCATCGGTGGCGTGGCTGATGATGGAGAAGGGCTCGAAGCAGACATTCTCCCGCCCAATGATGGCTCCCAGTGTCCGTTTGATGTGCCGGCTCTGACGGTTGTGGGATTTCAGGGTGTCGGCCAGTGCCTTCAGGGCCTTGCGACAGTACCCGGTTATTTCGAGCACCTCTTTCTTGTCGGCCATCTTCTCGATGATGGCCAGGTCATTTTCCGCCTTCTTCATGAAGTGGCTTCGATGCCTTCGTGATCCGGCAAGATCGTCGAAGAGAAAGGGGTTGCGCCTGAGGATAAACATATCGCCCATGAGGCGCATGAGAAGCTTGGAGGAGCGCCCGGTAATGCGTTGTCCTTTTAGTTCTTGAAGGCGTTTCCACACCTCGCTGTTAAAGAGGTAGGTGACCACCAGTTCGTCATCGGCAGAGGTGTAGTTGTAGGGTATCTCTCGGTTCTCTTGTGCTTTCATCAGGCATATTCCCGTGTCTTGTTGAATACAATGTCGGGGTTCTGTTCCATGACAAATCCCAGTTGCCATTCGCTGGTGGTGAGATAAGTGAGATGTCCCTCGGCGTCTATGGCGAGGCTTGCCATATGGCTCTCTTTAAAGGCATCCAAGCTCTTTTTATCGTCACATCCGATCCATCTGGCCACCCCGATGTTGGCGTGCTCATAAGCCGCGTCTACATTGTATTCGTTTTTAAGTCGCGCGATGGTCACTTCAAACTGAAGCTCCCCTACGGCGCCTAAGATGTAATCGCTGCCGCGTAGAGGGCGGAAGACCTGAACGGCCCCCTCTTCGGCCAGCTGGAGCAGGCCTTTCTGGAGCTGCTTGGTCTTCAACGGGTTTTTTAAGAGCACTCGTTTGAAGTGTTCCGGGGCAAAACTGGGGATCCCCGTGAACTTTAGAGGCTCCTTGGTGGTGAAGGTATCCCCGATCTTGATGGTGCCGTGGTTGTGGATTCCGATGATGTCTCCGGGGTAGGCCTCCTCCACATGGGTACGGTCCTGGGCCATGAAGATAGTGGCGTTGGCAATGGTGATCTCTTTGCCGATACGGTGATGTTTCACCTTCATGCCCCGGGTAAATTTACCCGAGCAGATACGAAAAAAAGCGATGCGGTCCCGGTGGGCCGGATCCATATTGGCCTGAATCTTAAAGACAAAGCCGGAGAAATCCTCTTCATAGGGTGAGACTTCCCGGCTCAGGGCTTTTCGGGGAATCGGTGTGGGGGCCATCTCCACGAAGGCGTCGAGGAGCTCTTGCACCCCGAAATTGTTGATGGCACTTCCGAAGAAGACCGGTGTCTGGGTCCCCTTCAGGTAGAGCTCCAGCTCGAAGGGGTCTGCGGCGCCCTCGATGAGTTCGATGTCATTTCGTAAATCATCGGCCTGGCTGCCCAGGAGTTCGTCGAGCTTGGGATCGGAGAGATCCTGGATACGGATCCCCTCCTTGGCCAGGGTCTCTTTCTCGGCGGAGAAGAGGTGAAGCTCTTTTTTATAGAGGTTGTAGACCCCTTTAAATCGTTTGCCCATGCCGATGGGCCAGGTGAGGGGGGTGCACTCGACCTGAAGCTTCTCTTCAATATCGGCGAGGATATCTAAGGGCTCCATGCCATCTCGGTCGAGTTTGTTGATAAAGGTCATGATGGGTGTGTTGCGCATGCGGCACACCTCCATGAGTTTCTCGGTCTGGGTCTCCACCCCCTTGGCATGATCGATGATCATCATGGCACTGTCTACGGCCGTTAAGACCCGGTAGGTATCCTCGGAGAAATCTTTGTGACCTGGGGTGTCCAGGAGGTTGATGTCATAATTGTTGTAGTTGAACTTCATGACGGAGCTGGTGACGGAGATTCCCCTCTCCTGCTCGATGGCCATCCAGTCGCTGGTGGCATGACGGTTTGTTTTTCGAGACTTTACGGCTCCGGCCTGCTGAATGGCCCCGCCAAAGAGGAGGAGTTTCTCCGTCAGTGTGGTCTTGCCCGCATCGGGATGACTGATGATGCCAAAGGTACGGCGTTTGTTGATCTCCTGGGCCATGGGGCTGCTATTTATCTGAGACATGGGTGTGTATTACCTGAAACTGAAAGGAATCATGAAAAGCGACCCCCGGATTGCCGGGTGACGCGGGGGTAGCCATTGGGGCGACGAAAAAAGAAGTGGATGGTCCCGGTATGGTGTTTTTTGGACGGGGCCTCGGAGGCCGTTGATGTTTTCCACAATCGTCGCGGTATTTTTGACGGATTTTATCTATTTTATTGATTTTTTATCTCGTGGAGATTGACGATACCACTCCGCCAAAAATCTTCTAAATAAGCCATTTCACATTCTTTTTCAAGGGAATTGACGCTGCGTGATCATTTAATCACACCCCTTCTCCCCTGGGGAAGAGACGGAAAGGGTGGCCTGACCGGGTGTCATGAGAAAAAGGGGGGATAGATGAGGCGGCAGGGTTTCGCCGGGGAGGGGATAAAAAAAGACCATCGATGCACTATTGGTGTGGTGGGGAAGCGTATGCGTAGATGGCCCTGTGAGAAGGATCGATTGTCTCTATTTTAGTGGATCATATGGGTGTGGACAGAGTATTTAAATTCATTTTTTAAAAGGGTCAGTGCCAACTCAACGGTGGCCTCATCGATGCTCACCTCTGTCCACCCCATCTCATTGAGATGGGTGTTGATCAGACCCACCGTAAATGTCCCTCCGTCTTGAAGGATACCAAAAATGTCCTGCATCAGCCGGTTGACAGTGGAAAAGTCGAGTCCTTTGTTTGACAGATGCCAGAAAAGTGAGGTGCAGACCTGGGTTGTGGTCTCATTGTGTACTTGCATGATTCCCATTCCTTGAAATGGTTTTTGGCGTATTTGCCTGATCTTTGGATTCATAAATATAAAATGCAGTATATGTGCCGCATCGTGTGCTATTTTTTTAAAAAAAAGGCATGGCCGCCAAAGCATTTGAAATAAATGGAATAAATGTGATGGATGCGGGGTGGGTCAGAGGATTTGTACCGTGGATTTTTTTATCCGGCATGGGTGCGTGTTCATTTAGTAGCCAGAAGGGTAGTCACTATTGTGAAGAAATGATCTGAAAAAAGAACGGCACGGGTGCCACCGGTCAGGTTACCGGTGCCTCTAATTCAGAATGTTCCGGGGTGGTCCATCCGAGGCGAGAGATCTTGTATTTTTTCATGAGGGCGTAAAGCCGGGTGCGCCCCAGGCCGGATATCCGGCACGACTCCTTTATATTGCCCCGGGTGACCTGCATGAGGTGCCTGAGATAGGTTCGATCGGCGTCGATGAGGACCGTTTCCCGGGAGGGCAGGCTCTTCAGCCGGGGGGGCAGGGGTGTGCATAGCTGAATTGCGGGGGGCGCCTCGGTCACGGAGGTGGGGCCTTTGAGATTGGCCCGGGCCACATGCACACGAATGGTGTTGGGCAGGTGCATGGGGAACAAGATGGGCTCATGGCCCGCTTTGCTGATGGCCCCTTCCAGGGTGTGGACCAGCTCCCGAATGTTGCCGGGCCAGTGATAGCCGCAGAGCATTTGAAAAAAATCGGGGGAGAACCCTTTGGGTTCGCGGTGAAAATTTTGGCAGATTTTGCCGGTGTGGTAGAGGATGAGCTCTTGGATATCTTCGGCATGCAGGCGTAATGGGGGCAACTCTATGGCCACGGTGCGAAGCCTGTAGAGGAGGTCGGAGCGAAAGCTGCCTTCGGTCACCATCTGGTCGAGATTCTGGTGGGTAGCCGCCACCAGGCGGAAATTGCTTTTCAGCTCGGTATCTCCCCCCACCGGTCGGAAACATTTTTCCTGGAGTACGCGCAGGAAAACTTTTTGCAAGGAGGGGGCCAGTTCACCCACCTCATCGAGGAAGAGGGTTCCCCCATGGGCCTGCTTGACGAGCCCCTCCGATCTCTTGTCTGCCCCTGTGAAGGCCCCTTTTTCGTGGCCGAAGAGGGCGCTCTCCTTCAGGGTTTCGGGAAGGGCCGCACAATCCACCACGATAAAGGCGTTCTCTTTTCGGGCACTGTTCTTGTGCACCGCCCGGGCGAAGAGTTCTTTTCCGGTGCCGGTCTCTCCGGTGATGAGAATGTTGGCACTGTTTTGGGAGGCGTGGGCCAGGGTGGCCAGGCAGTCGTGAATGACGGGGCTGCTGCCAATGATGCCTCGGCTGTTAAAGGGGGGCGCTTTGGCCGAAGAGGCCTTTAGATTCTCTCGGTACTGGAGGGCCCGTGTCAGGGTGAGGATGATCTCTTTTAAGTGAAAGGGTTTTTGGAGGTAGTCCCAGGCCCCGTTTTTAATGGCCATCTCGGCCCCATCGGCATCGCCTGTACCGGTGATGATCACCACCTCGGGTCTGCCCTGGCTGCTGCGGATGTGGCGCACCAGTTCCAGGCCGCTTCCGTCGGGGAGGCCCACGTCGAGAAAGACGAGGTCAAAGGGGGCTTTTTCGAGTTGCCGCAAGCCCTCGGTGAGGGTTTGTCGTGAAAAGGGGCGGTGTCCCTCCCTGTGGATAAAGGTTTCAAGAATCTCACAGATCTGCGGGTCGTCGTCGATGATGAGGATGGTGGCCATGATGAATAAACTCTCCCCGAATCAAAAATGGTATGTCTGGGTCGAATTATCGTATGTTTAAGGGTGGGTGCCGATGCCTGCCTCGTACCGAAGGAAAGGGGGGGCTCTTCCCCCCCTTTCCTTCGGTGGGGAGCGCTTATCGGGTCAGGTGCCGATATTTAATGCGGTGGGGCTGATCTGCATCGATGCCCAGGCGTTTCTTTCGATCCGCTTCGTATTCGGTGTAGTTGCCGTCAAACCATACTACCTGGCTGTCCCCTTCAAAGGCCAGTATATGGGTGACGATGCGGTCCAGGAACCAGCGATCGTGGCTGATGACGACGGCGCATCCCGCAAAATTTTCCAGGGCCTCTTCTAAGGCCCTTAAGGTATTGACATCGAGGTCGTTGGTGGGCTCATCGAGGAGGAGGACGTTGGCCCCCTCCTTTAAGATACGGGCCAGGTGGACGCGGTTTCGCATCCCGCCGGAGAGTGCCCCCACCTTCTTCTGCTGGTCGGAACCGGAGAAGTTGAACCGGGAGACATAGGCCCGTGAGTTTACCTCACGGGTGCCCAGGGTGATGGTGTCCTGGCCGTCGGAGATCACCTCCCAAACGCTTTTGTCCGGGTCCAGGACGTCACGGCTCTGGTCGACGTAGGCGAGTTTGACCGATTTTCCCACCGTGATGGTGCCGTTGTCTGGGGTCTCCTGGCCGGTGATCATGCGGAAGAGGGTGGTCTTGCCGGCGCCGTTGGGGCCGACGACGCCTATGATGCCTCCGGGGGGGAGCATGAGGTTCATGTTCTCCACGAGGAGTTTGTCCCCATAGGCTTTGGAGACGCCCTCGGCCTCGATGACCTGGGTACCTAAGCGGGGGCCTGCCGGGATGAAGATCTCCATCTCCTGCTCGCGCTGGTTGACATCCTCGTTGAGGAGCTTCTCATAGGCACTGATACGAGATTTGGCCTTGGCATGACGCCCTTTGGCGCTCATGCCGATCCATTCCAATTCCCGTGCCAGGGTTTTCTGGCGGGTGCTCTCCTGCTTCTCTTCCTGGGCCAGGCGTTTGCCCTTCTGGTCCAGCCAGGAGGAGTAGTTCCCCTTCCAGGGAATGCCTTCGCCGCGGTCGAGTTCTAAGATCCATCCGGCCACATTGTCGAGGAAGTAGCGATCGTGGGTGACGGCGATGACGGTGCCTTCGTAGCGCTGGAGGTGCTGCTCCAGCCAGGAGACGGTCTCGGCATCTAAATGGTTGGTGGGCTCATCGAGGAGGAGGATATCGGGTTTTTGAAGCAGCAGGCGGCACATGGCCACACGGCGCTTTTCACCCCCGGAGAGGACGCTGACCTTGGCATCGGACGGGGGGCATCTCAAGGCATCCATGGCCATCTCGAGGCGGGCGTCTAAGTCCCAGGCCTCCATGTGGTCCATTTTTTCCTGGACGACACCCTGGCGGTGGATGAGTTTGTCCATGGCATCGTCATCCATGGGCTCTGCAAACTTCTCGTTGATCTCATCGTACTCCTTGATGAGATCAACCACCTCCTGGACCCCTTCCCGTACCACCTCGATGACGGTGCGCTCTTCATCGACCAAGGGCTCCTGCTCCAGGTAGCCGATGGTGAATCCGTCGGAGAGGATGGTCTCGCCATCAAACTCTGTGTCCTGTCCGGCCAGGATGCGGAGGAGAGAGGATTTACCGGAGCCGTTGAGGCCCAGCACACCGATTTTTGCACCGTGGAAGTAGGACAGGGAGATGTTTTTCAGGACAGGCTTCTTGTCGTAGTATTTGCTCACACGGATCATCGAGTAGATGACCTTGTTGATGTCGTTTGCCATGGAATGACTCCTTGGGTGGCGAGGCGGGATACCGCCCGGCCCCTATAACCGGGTTTTTCCCGGGCCTTGTGTTCAGATGGATCGCGAAAGGAGATGCCGCGTAATATGCCTACTGTATAATCGAGATAACCTACCAGAGTCGTTTGAAACTCGCAAGCTTCCGGCAGAGTAAAGGTCCTGGGGGCCCTTACAATGCATAGGGCCCTAAGCGATAAGCCATCGGACCACACGGCCCAGGATAGTGAAGAGTTCCGGGTCGTTTCCTCGTAAGGTCGCACCATAGGTATCGAAGCCGCCTCCGTTCGCTATGGTGGCGGTGCGTTTGACGGTGGCCGATTCGCGAGCCTCCATCTTATCTTTGATCGTTTCCCGTTGCTGGTTGTAAATCTCTCCCCCGGCTTTTACCCACTCTAAGAGGTGGCGGAGCTCTCCTCCATCCAGCCAGAGGCCATGGCGGGGGCACCGATCGATGATCACTCCACTGCGCTGGCCGAAGTTGATACGGTTCATGACGGTGTCGCAGACGGGGCACTTGATGTAGGTGATACCGTAGGCATCATGGCGTTTTAAGCTGTAAAGCTCTTTGAGCTTGGCGTGGTTGATGTGGTGAACATTCGTGACCGTGGCCTTGATGAGGGCCTCGAGTTCTCCTGAGTCGAAGAACATACCCATGCATGTCTCACAGCGTTCGATGAGAAAGGTGCCACCGATCTTAAGATCGATACTCTGCATGGCGATATCACAGCGCGGGCAGGTGCGCACATGATCGGGAACCACCTCGGTAAATTCATGAATGCCGGAGAGATCGGTATCATTTCGTGTGCCGCAGTAGGCACAGACAATGGTGTCGGAGGGGATGGGGGCGGAGCAGTTCTTGCAGTTGGCCATGATGATAAAAATCCGGTGATGTTCGGTTACAAAAGAGCCGACGATGGTTAAGGGGGCTAAAAATGGACCCCCGACTAGTGACCATGACGGGCCAAAGGCCCGTCATGGTCACTTAGTAAATCCTATTTGGCACGCCCACTCTTTTAAAATAGGCCAAAGGTTGGCTCCGGCAGGGCCGGGTGTGTCGATTTAATCGAAAAAACGTCTATTTTAGCCGTTTGCACCCCAATATATGGCAGGCACTATTTACAAAAATGAGAGATACAGCGGGTCGTCCCCGCCCTCATGTCTTAGGGCTCTGGCAAAAAATAGACAGATGAATTTCATAAGAATACCGCTGTGATTTGTCCCGAGGAGCGGGGCGAAGTGCATCTGTTAGTTGCTTTCGAGGTGTTTTTGCCTCACATGGCCTCGCCATCCTCGCCACCCTCGCCGCCGGAGGCATCGTTTTTTGTATGTTTTATTTTTACTCCGGCACTTAAATCGACAGTCCCGGCCAGGAGATAAATCCCCTGGACCCCAGATTTGTAACGATGACGGACCAAGGGTCTGTCACCGTTACAGTAAAAATCGATTTGGCAACCTTTTGTAAAAGGTTGCCTCCCGGCAGGGCCGCCGGAGGCATCTTTATCCGGGCAACACAGGGGGCACCTGACTTAAAAGCGGTGAGAGGCCGGGCACATCGGCGGCCCTCTCCCAGGCATCCATCCCCTTGCACCAGACGAGGGTATCCGGGGTGAGGGTCCGGTCTTGAATCATCGCGTGGATAATTTTTGGGGAAAATGGCCCCTTTTGTTCGCCGCCGATACC
>JABXKT010000083.1 GCA_013619155.1 Desulfobacteraceae bacterium | reverse complement strand
GGCGTACTGGGCCTCGGCTTCGAGGAGGCACTCCACCAGTTTATCCACATCCTGAAAGATTTCATCGGCCGCATACCCTTTGAGGTTTGCAATCTGCGCCCCCGTGTAGGGGACCCACGGTGTTCGAGGCACCTCTTCGTGATTGAGAGCTTTTAAGACCAGAGTTTTTCCGTTCATTCGTATATACTTCCTAAAATGTCTTTAAATATTTGTCTGTATTGAGACCGTGCTCATGGGGGACAGCCACACGCTCAAGGCGCTGTGCGCTTATCTCACTGGCCGTGGGGAGGTTGGCCTTCGAGCCCCTCTTCTATAGCCCCGCCACCACATCAATCTCCACGTCCAGATCATCGAAAATTCCGGCTGAAGCGACGGTGATTCGGGCCGGATGATTGTCCGGAAAGTAGCTGGCATAGACCTCATTCATCTCGTGGAAGTGGTCCATGGAGGAGAGAAAGACGTTGCACTTTAAAACGTTGTCCATGGTGGCCCCAGAGGCTGCCAAAACGGCCCTGATGTTCTCCATGCAGCGCCGGGTCTGGGCGCTTACCGTGTCGCGTTCGTACTCTCCTGTCTCCGAATTGATGGCGATCTGGCCGGATAGATAGATCATATCCTTGTAACGAACTGCCTGGGAGTAGGGTCCTACGGCTTTGGGGGCATGGTCTGTGGAAATAATTTCTTTCATATGCATCTCCTGGGCCGGCGGAGGCACGCAACTGCCGCCGGCTTTAATCTTTTGTTTGGTTTTTTATCCCAGGGGAACACGAAGGTAGCTGCCGGGTTTTTTGGTGTTGAAATACTGGTCCATGGGGCCGTGCTCCTTAAACCTGTCGGCGCAACGTTTCAGAGCTTTCTGATCCAACTCTACACCCAGACCCGGCCCTTCAGGGACTGGCATCAGGTTGTTTTGGGCATTAAAACGTTCTCCGGCGATGACGTCATCGGTCATGAAACGGAAGAGCGACTGGTGGGGCTCACGGATATGGCGAGTCGCCGCAGAGACCTGAAGATATGCCGATGTGGCGATGCCTGTGTCGCCGCTGTAGAACCAAAAACCGATCCCCATGTGCTCGCAGGCGGCAGCGAATTTCAAGGTGCGTGAAATTCCGCCCAGGGCGGTTAAGTTGAGGACAAGGTTATCGGGGACCCCTAAACGAATGGCCAGGGCGAGGTCTGGATTGTGTGTGGAAAATGGGATGGCCGTGCTTCGACGCAATTTTTCCATGTCCCAGAAATCGGGTACCGGATCTTCAAAGTTTCGAATGTTGTACTTCTCGATGCCGGCCACAAGCTCCCGGGCAGAGGAGAGGGTCCAGGCCATGTTGCCGTCCAGGCGAATCATGGCATCGTCACCCACGGCTGCTCGAACTTCCTTGATGATCTGAATGTCGAGCTTGGGGTCGCCGGAGGAGCACTTGCCCTCAAAGTAGGTGGTTCCGTTTTCATCGCGCATGCGTGCACAGTAGTTTGCAATATCGCTGACGGTATGGACCCCGGCACCGGGTCGGAATGCATAGTACTCTGTCACGGGAATCTCTTTACGGACGGCCCCGCCCAGAAGCTGGTAGAGTGGTTGATCCCATGCCTTTCCGCGAATGTCCCACAGAGCCATCTCAATGCCACCAAAGGCCTTGAGCGAGGTGTTGCTGTCGGTATTGGCAAGAACGCGGGTTTCGGGGAGACAGCGCTGCTCGCAGGACTCAATATCAATCGGGTCTGCACCCACGAGACGGGCCGCCATATTATCATTGATCTCACTCTCACACTCCCAGGACGGGCACTCTCCCAGACCCACGATACCGCACTCTGTGGTGACCTGTACGATGACGCGGGTAACCCCGGTATATTCCCCTACAGACCAAATATAAGGCGCATCAAATGGGATATTAACGGCCGTAGCCTTTATGCTTACGATTTTCATGGTGTATTACGACTCCAGTTGGCTCTTGGTTGATCGGGTTCGATGCCGGTGGGTCCGGGCAATCCATTCAAACCCCTGGAGTGTTTTCTTAGCAAGGCCTGTGCCCAGAGGCGTAAAAATCGACCTTCATTTCAAATATCAACAAATTGGCGTAGAAAATCAAACCCTTCGGATGGGCAAAGGCAAGGAGGGCCCGAGGCGTGGGTCGGGAGTCGCGAGGGGGTATAAAAAGAGAAGGTAAGGATATTTGTCGAGGGGAGTGCATATGACAAATAAGTTTGTCATTATATGTAAAAAATATTTACCACGGGGATTTTAGGCGCGCACACAGAGATACCTTAGAATCAAAAATAACCTCCGACGGGCCGCTTTTTTGAAAAAAAAGGGCCTGGTTCAAAATAGCCTAAAATAGGGTAACACTATAACTATTCAGCTTGCGCCTCCGGCGGCCCTACCGGGGGCCAACCTTTCGAAAAGGTTGCCAAACCGGTTTTTATAGTGACGGTGACGGGCCAAAGGCCCGTCACCGTCACTAACCTGGGGTCCAGGGGATTTATTCCCTGGCCGCCGGAGGCTTCTTTTTGATTTGAACCAGACCAAAAAAAGCGGCGCAAACACGCTCCGATGAAAGAAATACGTGCCTATCAGGCGTTTTTTACTGAATGTGACGGCCACAGGCCCGTCATAGTCAGCAAGCTATCGGTCTATTTTTCCAGCCTATTTTAAGCAGATACACCGTTTTTTGGTACTGGGCTCATATTATTTGGGCCTAGGACATAGTGTGATTCTACCGTCTGTAAAACCACTTCATATGGTGGAAATCCGGCGAATTGGAACGGTGTGAGCCCAGTACCCATTTTTGCCAGTCGGCTGAATAGTGACCATGATCGTTTCTTAAGAGACGGACTTAAAATCTTCCCGTCTGAGCGTGTGCTTTTTGATTTTGTGATAGATCAACTGCCTGGAAATACCCAGCTCCTTGGCGGCCCGGTTGGCATTTCCCCGATATTTTTCTAAGAGTCTACAGAGAATGGATTTTTCATACTGATCCTGAAGCTCAAATAGGGTCATTCCCGCAGTTTCGGACCCGGGGACGAAACTGGGAGGAGACGGTGCGTGCCCACCGTATGCCTGTTGTGTCTCCTCTGATGGGGTGGACACGGTGCGTTTCAGGGCATCCAGGAAGTTTACGGGAAGGTCCGTCACCTCAATGAACTCTTTTTTTTCATCCACCATGTTCATGGCCCCTTCAATGACATGGGCCAACTCCCGAACGTTGCCGGGCCACGGGTAGCTTATAAAAATTTCGAGCACATAAGGGCTTACGGACCGGACGTTTCGATTGAGGCGCGTGTTGCATGTCTGAATAAAGTGGCCGATTAGGGCGGGAATATCTGAGCTGCGCCTACGCAAGGGAGGGATGGCAATATAGACAACGGCCAGGCGATAGTAGAGGTCCCGGCGAAGAGCCTCTTTAGACATGGCCTGATCCGGATCCATGTTCAAGGAACTCAGCAGCTTCAAGTTAACATCGATCTCTTTCGATGAACCGACCCTGCGGATCTTATTTTCCTGTATGGCTCTGAGCAATTTGGCCTGCAGGCCGAGGGGCATGGAGTTAAGCTCATCAAGAAAAAGGGTGCCGCCATTGGCGTCTTCGAAGAGGCCGGGTTTGTCCCTGGCATCTGTGAAGGATCCCTTTACCGTACCGAAGAGAATACCCTCCAGAAGGGTTTCAGGAATGGCCGAGCAGTTGACGGCCACAAAGGGGCGATCACTCCAGGAGCTGGCGTTATGAAGGGCTTTGGCAAAAAGCTCTTTGCCGGTGCCGCTCTCTCCATAGATCATCACAGACGAAGGAGAGGCCGCTGCCATGCGAGCGGTGCGGATGGCTTGATAAAACTCCGGCGTGTTGCCGATGATATCCCTGAAAATCCCCTTGTCTGCCTGGCGACGTTTTTTCGGCATAGAGGCTCGAGAGGTGGCACCCATCTCGCGCTCGATGGAGCTGTACTCGCGGGTAAAGTTCACAACCCCTGTGAATTCGGACCCGTTAAACAGAGGAAAGACATTCTGCATGGCGGAGATGGCCCTGCCATACTGGGTCAGATAGAAGCGGTTAAATTTAAGGACGGGTTTCTGCTGATGGATACAGAGCATGGTGGGGCTCTGTTCTTGAGTGGATTTGTAGACGTCAGATATTTTCTTACCGATGACATCTTTCGGGTCCATGTCATCAATGCGGGCCATGGCTTTATTATAATAAACAATGACGGCCTGGGCATTGATAATCACGATACCATCATCGAGCTCCTCAAGAATATCCGTTAAATTGGAGATGTTGATGCTGAAACCGGGAGTGTGGGTGGAGTTGTCTTTTATCAAGCCGTAGTGACTTCCTTTGCAAGTATATATTCGTAACAAACATAGACCTTTTACCTATCAGACTTTGTATACCCATGGCAAGGGGAGTGGCGGATCTCCTCTGCGTGAGGCATCTCTAGGCATCCGTTGAATTTTTGTTGAGGCGCTTTGGTGACTTCAAGGGGTGTGTGCCCATTTTCTGGGTGAGATGCCTGCGGGAGGGAGAAAATAGGGGCCAAATAGGACGTGGCCCCTATTTTTGGATACTTAACTGTACTGTTCGATATATCGGGTCAGCTTCTCATCCAATTCGGGGGAGAGGAAGTTTTCGGTGCAGCCAGCCACGCGTTTCTTCCACGCGTCGTGGGCCACCTCCACCACATTGGGTCGATCATTTTTCAGATCTTGGCAGGGCTTCCAGGTAGAGACCGTGGGCGTCCAGTTGCTCCGGCAGTTTTTCAGGGTCAGGGGCTCCATGAGGTAGGTACCACCATGTTTTACATTGTTGATAGAGGACAAGAGACCGTCGTAATCCAATGCACCCAGGCCTTCAGAGAGCTTGTCGGTTCGCATGAGTAGCTCTTCGTCGAGAATCCACTTCTCATAGCTGGTGCTCATGAGAGCGTCCATGACGCCCACGGTTTCGTTGACCATCTGAACCCCGCACATATTGAGGGTAAGATAGTTCTGGGCGGTCTCCATGGCGGCCTGGTAATCCACATCCTTGGCTTCGGAGATGCCCGCCATGGCTCGAGAAGGGAGCCTGTAGTGGCGTGCCATCTGCATGACGGCCATATTGGTGAGGCTACCCTCGGGGGCCGCACCGATGCTGTTGGCCCACTGCATGTTCGAGGTCAGACCGCCGCAGGAGTAGATGAAGGGAGCACCGGGATTCACCGCCTGGCTTAAGACAAGACCTGCCAGAACTTCGGCGTTGATGATGGCCACCATGCCATGCATATCCAGTGGGGCGGTGAGGCCTGCCATGGGGGCAGACAGAGCCATGTTCACCTGATTATACTTGGCGTAGGCCATGAGAGATTCAGAGGTCATGGGATCATAGCAGAGAGGGCTTGTGGGGTTGGGGCTGAAGGCGATGACGTGGTTCTCTTTCAGGTAGCCTTCTCCGTAGACCATTTCGAGCATGGTAAAGAGGCTTTCAGACTCTTTCGTATCCGTTGCAACACCGATAAGGGGCTTGTTGCTGTGACGCATGAGGTGCTGGGCCAGCTCCAGGTGCCTGGTTTTTCTATCTGAATCCAAGGGCTCTACGGGGATAGCGCCGACCATATCCATCACCGGACTGGTTTCACAGAGTTTGGTAATGTTGTCAAAATCTTCAAAGGTGGCTCTGCGCTTGTTTCCGTCTTTTTCAACGATATAAACGGTGCCGTTTCCGGGGCATATAACCGGTTTTTTCTGTTCTTCTCCCAAGGTGACAGCAGGGTAGCCGCCCCGGGCCTGAATGGTAAAGCTCTTGGGAGCCGATGCGAGGGCCTTCGTAACAAGGGCCTCATCTATGTAGACGATCTCTCCAGAAACCCGTGCGCCATAGGCTGCGAGGGCATCACGGGCGCCTTCATACTGAAAGAGGATTCCCTTTTTAGAGAGAACAGCCATGGTGAGCTGGTGAAGTGTTTCCACATCATGCTCGGAGATGACTTCATAGGGGGCTTTTAAAAAAATACTGGTGTCTTGCGTCATAAGAGTTCTCTCCACCTGCGGGTGCCCGCATGCGATATCGTTTGGATCGGTGTTCATTAAGGTGTCTGCTTTCGGCCGTGGCCGAAAGCAGACACGATATACCTAAATCAATAGAGATTAAGAGGCGCTTACCATCTCAGCCTGAAGGGTTGCTTTGATGAGTATCTTCTGCGCTTCAATGGCCTCCAGTCGGTTATCTTCCTGCTCTTTGGCATACTCTTTTACAATGAGCTTATAGACACTGACCATCATAAATATCATCAGTATGCAAATGGGAAGACCCGCCATAACGTCCATCATCTGATAGGTGGAGAGACCACCCCCAAAGGTCATGACGAGGGCCATGCCCCCCATGAGAAGGCCTTGGGTGTAACGAATGGAGGCTGGAGGCTCGGCATCGCCATGGCACATCTGCATGGAAGCAAAGAAGGATGCGGAGTCTGCGGTGGTGACGATGAAGATAAAGACAGAGAGGAATACCAGCCAGCCGAAGAACTGACCGCCGTCAAAGATCGACATCAGAAGGTAGATAGACTCGCCGAAATCTTTCTTAATAGAGGTGACCATGGGGGCCAGGTTGTTGATCTCAGCCCACTGGCCGGCGCCACCAATAACGGAGAACCAAACGATGCTTACCAGGGTGGGAACCACAGTAACGGCGAGGATAAACTCTCGTAAGGTTCGGCCGCGGGAGATTCGTGCCATGAAGCCGCCGCTGAAGGGGGCAAAGGCTGCCCAGAACATGTAGTAGAAGACGGTCCACCACCCAGCCCACGCACCGTTGTTGGGGTAGTCCGTAAAGAAACTCATGTAGACGATGTTATGGAGGTAGGTGCCGGTAACCTGGCTCATGCCGTTAAGTAGGGTCGCGGTGGGGCCGGAAAAGAGAATGAAAAGCAACCAGGCAAAGCCCACGAAGACGCTCAAGGTAGAGAGGTACCGGATGCCCTTTTTGATACCACTGACGGCAGAGGCGATGAAGGCCGCCGTCAAAACGAAAATAAAGAGATAGAGCGCTGTGTTGGACAGTTCCATTCCCAGGAGGAATTTAAAGGCGCCCCGTGTGCTCTGAATACCCAGTCCAATAACGGTGGAGATACCCAAAATGGTGGAGGCGATGGTGATAATTTCAACCGCCTTCAGAAAATTGCTGTTGCGCCACTTATCATTCAAAATACCATGGAGGCTGGTGGTGATGTTCAAGGGCAAACCATAGCGGTAGGCTGGGAAGGCAATGGCAATGCCTACCAGGGCGAAAATACCCCAGGCGTGGAGACCCCAGTTATAAACACCAATGGCAATACCCACAGATTGTGCGGCCTGGGATCCAGACTCAGCAAGAAATGGTGTGTTCTGCCAGTGCAGCAGAGGCTCGCCGATAGTCCAGTAAGCGTAACCGGCGCCGACCCCAACGGAGAAGAGCATGGCGATCCAGGAGAAGGTGCTGAACTCTGGTTTATCCTCCTTCTTTCCCAGTTTCATCGTCCCATATTTGCTGAAGGCAATATAGTAGAGAAAAATCAAAACCGAGGAGAAAAAGTACATGAAGAACCAGCGTAACTTAACCGTTACCCAACCATGCATAGCACTTAGGGTCGATTGAAAGCTCTCCAGACCAAATGTTCCCCATAAAATAATGGAGCAGATGATGGCAAGTGTCGACCAGAACATAACTGGATCAAATTTACCCTTGCTTAATGTCTCATTAACTAACTTTTCGTCAGCCACGTTCCCCTCCTGCAACAAATTAAAATATTAACAATAAATCGTGTTAACCTTATAAAAAAACGGGCGAATAGGTCATTCAATCCGTCCAATTTGAAATGACTGCACGATTGGATGCTTCGTGCATGGGTGTTCTGTAACAAGTAGCGCCCGAATGGCATTGCCGAGGTCCCTCGGTTTGGGAGAGATGACCGCCTCTCCCAGGACGTGGCGAATCCCCATCTGCGTTTGTGTCTCTGCCTTTACGGCCCCCCTCCCAGGGTGGAGGGGGGCCTCATTCATGCCTGGGGGTATCGACGTTAAACGATTAGCCCTAATTCCAGGAGCTTCTCTTTGGTAGGGATCCCAGTGACGGCATCCCAGCCGCAGGCGTCATAATATTCATTCAGTAACTGATCATAATCTTTGATGGTGCAAAGGGCTTCATCCTTGAAGGCGCCTGATTCCGGTTGGTTCAGGGTTCTCTGGGGGAGCATGTCGTCTTTTCGGCCCAGGGATTCCCGCACGTTGAACATGCGCTGCAGGTTAAGGACCCGTTCGCCAACCTGAAGCAACTCCTCAACGCTCATATCCCAACCGGTGGTTGCGCTGAGCATCTCTGCCCAATGCTCGGGGGTGATGCCGGCGTAGCACATGAATTTACAGGTGGAGAGGACATCGGGAAGAATCATGCCCCGCTGTAAGATGGCGCAGTCTTTGCCCTTCCCCTTCTCGTCCCATCGGTCCACTTTCTCAGGATCCCGGACGCCGTGCTTTTTCATGCCAAAGTCCATGTTGGCCGCGTCGTACGAGCCATCCATGGAGTGGATGTGGCACATGCCACGGCTGGCGGTGCCATAGGCGATACCCAGGATCTTGGCAGATCTGGGGTCGTGGGCCGGTCCCTCAAGACCCTTGATGTGGATGGCGTACTCCTCGGCTCCGTTACCAATGATCTCGGCCGCTTTTTTTACACCGTTGGCAAGGATATCCCCAAGCCCTCTGCGGAAGGCAATCATCTCAAGGAGCTTGGGCATCACTTCGGTGTTGCCCCAACTAAGATCCAGCCCTTCGGCCATCTCTTTGGGCAGGACGCCCTCCTGATAGCAATCGATGGCAAAGGCGATGGCGGATCCTGCCGAAATGGTGTCGATGCCCCATTTGTTGCAGAGGTAGCCGCAATGGACCGCTGCATCCATATCCTTGTTCATGGAAGAGGCTGTAAATACGGCCACCGTTTCGTACTCACCGCCTTCGTGACGGGGGGTCTTGTAGGGCCCCTCCTTTACCTCACAGATTCGTCCGCAGCCGATGGGGCAGCCGCTGTAGCACTGGTTGGATCGGACGAGGATGTTCTCCTGGAAGTGTTGAAACAACTCCTCGCCTTTTCCCCAGCTGTTGGAGCGCCAGTTCTTGGTGGGGAGATCGCCCCCCTCGTCACCTCCGACAAGGTCTGCGGTGGTTCCGAACTCGCTAAACCAGGCGCGGGTTTCATGCGCTTTTACAGTCTGTATCGCATTTTTCACGCTGGCCATGAAGGCTTTGGTATCGGCATGCTTGACCTTAGCGCTGCCCCCCACGGCCACGGCCAGGATGTTTTTTGCCCCCATGACCGCACCGCCGCCGCTTCTTCCCGCGGCTCTGTCCCGGTTCATGATGGAGGCATAGGCGACACCAAGCTCGCCTCCAATGCCGATACACATGACAGATTTGCGCTTGAGTGTTTCAGGCATCCACGCTTCGATGAGATCTGACTTTTCATAGACATTTTTGCCCAGAAGCTGGGACGCATCCTTCAAGCTGGCCTGCCCATCCACCACTTCAAGGTACACAGGTTTCTCAGAGGCCCCCTCGATGACGATGAGGTCGAAACCGGACCGACGCATATCGGGACCAAAGTTGCTACCGCTTCTCGATTCTCCCCAGGCGTTGCTCTGGGGGGATTTAAAACAGACACTGACACTGCCCCCGCCGGGTACAAGGTTGTCAGAGAGCGGGCTTGTGGCGAAAATGACCTTGTTATCAGGGCCTAAGGGGTCGATCCCCGCCTGCACTTCCTCGAAAAGAATCTCTGCGGCATACCCCACGCCACCGACAAATTTCCTGGCTTTTTCGGCATTGATTGCATTGGCTGTGCAGGTGCCGGAAGTGAGATCCACCCTTAAAATTTGACCCATGTAACCTGTTTTCATTTTTCGTACCCCATCTAAATCGTCATTTCTCGATTAAACCCCGTCCGAGTCTGGCAACTGAATCAAGGCATATTCTGTCGTTTTTTCTCTTAAATTTTTATCACAAACTAAAATCACACCGACCCCTGAACCGTTTGAAGACAAGGGAATCTAAACAGCTCAAGGGGCGTGTGCTTATTTTTGAGCGGAGAGATCAATGACCCCTCCACTTTCTTGCCCTGTATGACCTTTCAGGTCTTACAGAGTTCGAACAAACTTACGGATGTCTTCTACAAGCGCGTTGCCGTTTTCGAGTGCTGCGAAGTGACCGCCGTGATCCATTTCAGACCACTGAGTCACGTTGTACATGCGCTCGCAGTAAGTGCGGGGAGGCCAGGCAAGCATCTCAGCGGGGAAGAGAGCACAGGCGGTGGGCACTTCCACTTTTCGGCCATCGGCACCGAGAACGCGTCCGCACCCTTCAAGACCGCGGGCTCCGTCGGGACCCAGGAGGCCTTCACCCTCTTCACGTCGTCCGAAATAAACCCAGGACGCAGAGTTGAAGGTCTTGGTGATGATGTAGACCATGATGTTGGAGAGTAGGGTGTCCTTGGAGTAAGCCTTCCCAATATCTTCGCCTTCGAAGTCTGACCAGGTGTGGAATTTTTCAAGAATCCAGGCGGCTTGGCCCACGGGGCTATCCGACATGGCGTAGCTCAGGGTCTGGGGCTTGGTAGCCATCTGAGTTCGGTAGCCATCTTCCATGATCTGATCGCGGTTGAGTTTTTCCTGCCATTCGATCTCTTCAGGAGTCTGGGGTCCGTCAACGTGGCGCATACCGGCGCAGTTGACGTGGATGGCCTTGCAGGAGTCTGAGTGATCATAACCGATCCAGTTGGTGACAACGCTACCCCAGTCACCGCCCTGGGCAATGTACTCGTCGTATCCGAGAACGTCTGTCATGAGGCTGTTTAAGATGTCAGCCATCTTACGGGGACCCATGGGACGTGAAGGACGACCGGAGAAACCAAATCCGGGAAGAGAAGGCGCGACAACATCAAAGGCATCCTCCACCTTGCCGCCGAAGCGCTCGGGGTGTGCCAGGGGCTCGATGATGTCGAGGAATTCAATCACTGATCCAGGCCAGCCATGGTTGATCATGAGGGTCTTGGGGGAGTCGCCGCTGCCCTTCTCATGGATGAAGTGCATATCGATCCCATCAACTTCGGCTGTGAAGTGATTAAATTTGTTCAGCTTCTCTTCGGTTTTGCGCCAGTCGTACTCCGTGGCCCAGTACTCACAGAACTCTTTCAGGTAGTCCATGTTGGTGCCGTACAGCCAGCCCCCATCATCAGGCATGTAGTCCCAGGGGTATTCAGTGACCCGCTTCGTGATATAATCGAGAGTTTCTTGGGGTACATTGACATTGAATGGCTTGATCATTTGTTAAACTCCTCAAAAAAATTTGGAATGTTTATTAAGTCAGGTCGTGAGCCCAACGGATTCACCGTTGAGACGGCAACCATCGTTTCGACTGCGACGCGGTCCCTGGCAGAAATCTTTTTATAATAATTACAAGGGCATGGCGAAAGATTCATTATTGGCCGTTCATTGCACACTCTTTTTACAAGAGACATCAAAAACAATGACCGCCAAAATTTCTTGGTATGCGGCGGCATTCCTGTGATGACAAAACGGCTGGGACATGAACTCACAACGCGATGTCACCGAATCATCCAGATAGACAGCATCTATCGCTAAGCCTTTAAATGGCTTAACCCAATGATGGATGTGTATCCGTCATTTCCTGCGTTTCGAATCCATGGTGCAAGGGGCGTGCCGTGAAAGTTTCTTAAAATACGTGACAGGAAACAATCGTCTCTTTTCTGATTGTGAAAAAGGGCTTTTGGGGCTTTATAAAAATTTTTTTGATGCAAGAAATCATAAAAATTTAACGAACCATGTGACAAATTTTTTTTACACACCCGCCTAAGGCAAATATTTTTGTCATTATTTGGCAAATACATTTGTCGTTGAACCCCACAGGTGTGCCTCAGATCAACAGGGCAGAAATGGCACTCACCAAGGCCTGAAAGGTAAACCGTTTGTGCCGGTTTATTATTACAGGGACTTGATGCCCCCTGGGAGGCTGTGTCAGTGGCAGACATCCCAAGAAATTTTACCCGTCCATTTCCAATATCCGCGTCACCTGGTGAGGGGACCCTTCAGCAAGCCATCGCCCCATGTCCCCTCACCTCTCTCTCTTTCATTTCAAGACGTGCTACAAAAGCCCCCTCTCATCTGAATACCTGTCGGCTGAGTGTTAGGAATAGGGGTATCTGTGAGTGAGATGGGGAGGATGGCGGCTCAGCCGCGATACGCTTAGATACCGTTGCGGATAAAGGATTATCGCCAGTTTTTGGGTGGCCGGGACAGACACAAAAAAGCCCCGCGATCCATATAGAATCGTGGGGCTTTTTCGTATTTATGGGTACCGAATCGAAATGAAAACGAATCGTGTCACCCATATAATTTAGTGGAGATGGCGTCCATCGAATGAGAGGCTAAAAAGCCTTTCAATACCCTGCCCCCGATCGGGTGAAGGCCTTTTTTTCAACCCTGCTTCCAGCAAGGCACTCTGCGGAACCTCATCGCAAAAGATCGAAACACGGCGCGCTCGGATACCGCCCCTTGACTCTCGATGATACCCTATCGGCATGCATCAAGGGCACGATCTTTCAAACCTCAGGCGCTGTGGCCCTTCGGGCGTGCACACATCCCCTACCCACACAACAAAACCCCCACAGCCTGTGGGCTAGGGGGGTTTATCAACATGCCATCAATAGCTGACATGTTTCCACTGAAAATCACTGTATTGTTTCATATAAATGGTGTTGCTCGCCACATCCTTTAAAATCTGTATTTGAGTGTATATAGGCTTTGACGTGGACGAGGATCCCGTATCAATGCCCTTGATAAGGCTCACCGAGTCCACGACCCTGGCAGCAAGACCCAGGGCTTCATCCGTCGTGGTGACATATTTCTGACCTTCCACCACCATGAAGTGCCCCCTGGCAAAACGCGAAGGCGACATCCAGTCGCCAGGCAATCCAAACATGCCGGCGCCATGGTATTGATTGCCACTGCCAGGGGTGATGGCTCCCTTGTTGTAGACCTTCAGGTTTGAAAAGTTGTTGAGGTTGGCCATTTGAAAATCGAGATTTGGATTATTGGTCAATATGGGGGTTTTGTTGTCAAAAAATACGGGGCTGCCATTTCTGAACTCAGCCACCAGACTGTTCCCATCCCTATCAAAAATGATGTAGTGATACTTCCAACGGCTCACGATATTGATACCGCCAAGAAGCCGCTTCACATCATCGATGGAGGAGGCTTGGGAGAGCACATACCGCACAATGTCATCGGAGGAGAGGGTCGGCCGATTCGGAATATCGGCCGGGTACTCGGCATCGGCAAGGTTCCCGCTGATGGAGATCCCCGCCTTGTTCATCCCCTCAAAGGCGACCAGATACCCGGCAGGGTCGTTCAAGACGTTGTTTACGGTGATAAAAGCCTCCGTCGCTTTCCAGGTAAAGGAAGGGCTGGACGGAGTGGCCCTGTAGACGGAGGAGAGGGTCTCGCCTGCATCATACGCCTGGGTCTCAAAGCCGGTATATCGGCCGTAATCATAGGAACGACCGGTGACCACACCATCGCTACACTTGACCACAAAGGCTGTGCAAGCGTGTAGTGAAGGACCTGATACCATAAAGAGCATGACCAGCACGACAACTCCTGCAAGCATACCGCGTATTGAAGAGTAACGTTTCATCATTGCACCTCACTTCATCATAACGGGTTGGCAAACAAACAAACGACATCACCAATGTTAAAAGACAAAACAGATATGGTTCAGGGGCCGCCTCCCCTGATGGCATGGATGATGATTATGAAGGCAGCGGGATTCATCGCGAATATGGGAGAGGTAATTTCTGATGAGTGTATCACATCTCAATACATTGGAATCTCAATAAAATATCAATGGTCAAGCTATCCAGCGCCATGGGGCAGATCAGATGATAGAGACCTCGCTAACCCGAATCGATCCGCACCATACGGGAAAGGGTGCATGGCACCCTCTTTGAGTCTTTCATCCATTTTATTGGCACGGCTTAAATGTGGGTTTTTCTTTAAATAGAGGTGGGTTGAGCATGTAACCAAGGATATCATCTCTTCATCGGCTTTCAAACATAGAGAACATGGCCCCTGTTTTCATGATGGGTCCATCCAGGTGCTCAGCCGCCTTCTGATGCTCGTCCCAGGCCCAGACAAGAAAATAGGCCTGGGCGATAATGCGCCGCATCCCCGAAGAGAGATGGACCACAGGCACATCCTGGCCATAGGGCATACGGATGGTGGAAATATCCCGCACATCCTCAAGGCTTATACGGGTCAGCTCACCGGGTTGCATGGCTTCCTCGGGGGAGGGTGACAAAACCTCGGACCGTCTTAAGATCATTGAAAGGCGCCCCCTTCTCCTTCTACCACCCCGCCCAGTCCCGGATCAGACCATTACAGAGCCAGGTGCCCTCCTTATCCAAAAGCCCGTCCCACACCTCTGATGGGCTGAACATATAGGCGGGACGCCTCTCCTAGATATCGACACCATTTTGGGTTCTCCGGTAATTGCGCGCCGGATCCCAGACGGCAAAACCACCGTGGGCCATGGCATAGAGAACCAGACCTGGATTTTCGGGCCTTCCTGCGCCCCCGATGTCCATGCCGGTTCCTTGCGGATGTAAGTGCTTTCCTAAGCCGCCTCACGGCCCTCCCCTGTGAAGGAGAACTCGATGGCAGCCCTCAAGGGCGCGGTTTGATGTGTGGAACGCACCCGACGGGTAGCGGGTCCTCAACGGCTTTCGTAGTGCCCGATTTTCTTCGTTTATAAATTAAAGGTGATCTCGGCTCCGGTGTCTGAGGTCATATTATCCTTGGACATCCACTCCATGAAGAGCTTGACTGATGTTTGCTTGTGTAAAAAAAGTTTGGACAGCCTAAAATAATAAGTTGACACGAATCAAATAGAATGTATAATGTAACTAAGCAAAATAAATGAACACGTGACACAAAACAAAAACCCCATTAAGGGAAATTATATATCATGAATTTTACTGAAACCAACCACAACTACATTGAAACCGATGAAGAGAGAGAAATTGGTCACATTGACGTCAGGCAACTTGATTTTGATTGTGGGCCCCTGGGATGTGAACTCGGGATTGATGTTGCCGGCTAACGACACGGCATGAAAGCATGGTACGCTGAATCTTCATGTAATAGTTAAAAAAAATAGATACGTAGTATAAACATATAAGGCGCTGATTTATCAGCGCCTTATATGTTTATTACCCCCACATAAAACCGATAGAATAGCATGTCCAACCGGTTGATGCGTAGATCCAAAAACATCCGTGACCGGTTGGGTGGGGGTATGAAGAGGACCAGCCATCGATGATGGTTGAGGTGATCAGCACTAGGTTGCCGTGAAAGTAAAAATTATGCAGGTTCTCATGGCCGAAATTGGCGTATTGCCATCGACACACCTGCCCCTCCCCCCTTCCCCCCCCTTGTCTAAAAGCATTAAAAGCTGTGTCCGATGGCCATCGGTATGAACCCCATGATTGGGAGGCTAACCAACCACGGGTCTACC
>JABXKT010000257.1 GCA_013619155.1 Desulfobacteraceae bacterium | reverse complement strand
GAATAGGGGGGCGCTCCTGATTCATATAGGAGACGACCTTCTTATAGAGCCCCACATTGTCCCTGGGCCCTTTCTGGGTGACGAGGGGGAAGAGGGTTCCCGAGGGGTGGAAAAAGAGGGGGTGCAAGGGGACGCTGCGATGGGTCTCCTCGATGACCTGTACCTCTCGCCCCCGGATGGAGGTGAGCCACTCGGCAATCTGATGGGCATTGCCCACGGTGGCCGAAAGCATGAGAAGGGGAACTCGGCTGGGGAGGTAGATCATCACCTCCTCCCAGACCACGCCTCGGTCTTTGTCGCCTAAGTAGTGCGCTTCGTCCATCACCACAAGATCGGTGCCGAGGTCTCGGCCGGTGTGCATGGCATCGTAGAGCTGGTTGCGTAAGATCTCTGTGGTGCCCACAATGATAGAGGCATTCGAGTTGTCTTTGATGTCACCGGTGAGAATGCCCACCTTATCGCTGCCAAAGAGATCGCAAAAGGTGCTGTAGATGGTGTTGGTCAAGGCTTTCAGAGGGGTGGCATACCAGCAGCGCTCTCCTCTGTCCAGGGCCTTTCGGATCACCTGTTCGGCGATCCAGGTCTTGCCAGAGCCTGTGGGGGCCGTGACGAGGCAATCTCCATGGCGTACCGCCTCGACGGCCTCCAGTTGAAACCGGTCGGGGGCAAAGGGGCGGGACTCCGGGGTACCGATCTGTTCAAAGATCGGTTTTAATTTGGCATCGGAGCCGGCCTTGATATGGGATGCGAACTTTTTTTTGGGCGATTGCCTGTGGCCTCTCCGTTTTGGGTGGGGGCTTCTTCGGTGATAATTTTGTGTCATGGAATGAGGCCTCTAACAATTGATTTAGGTATGGATGCGGCATGATTCGAATCCGATGGCAACGGTTTCAAACCATGATGAAAACGTTTTTTTGTGCATCGGGTGAATAACGCAAGACGCGGCTTTTTCAAGGCAGCAGATTCTCGTTGCCCGTTAAAAAATCGCAGCTGGTGGAGCAAAACCAACACTCCACTTTATCATATCCATTCCTTTCTGTGTCACCAAAAGTCCTTAGATTCTCTTTCACCGGAGAGGTTCAGGCCGGGGGCTGGCGTGCCGATGATAGAGATGAAGAGGAGTAAAGGGGGCAGAGAGTGCTTTTTTAACCATGGGTCGGCGTCGCTTGTATGGGGAGAGGATCGTGAGATATGGGTGGGCGGTTGTGATGATGGCGTTTTTCTGTGTGTCTTGTGCCGGGCAGCGTTTTACCTTTGAGGTGAGGGGGGCACCGGTTAGATCTCGCACAGAGTCGGTGCGCCCCCATCCCTCCGGTGAGAGGGTACCCGGGGCATCGGTGACTATTCGGGTGGAGGCCCGGGCGGTGACCCAATGGGATATCCATGGGTATGAGCCCGATGCCCGGTTGATTTTAGGGGGGCTCCTCTCCACAGTGGCCGGTGTCGTGGTAACCCCGGTTTTTTACCTTAAGCGTCTCTTGACCGGTTGGGGCGAGCCTGGGGATGAGGCGATGATGCGGCAATGGATCCACGATCGTTACGTAAGCCACTGGCTCTTCATGGGATACCTATGGTCCCCTCTGGATTATGAGGTGGTGAGCCGGCAGCCATGGCTGGCGGGGGGCGCGTATCCGCCCCCTGATATTGAGGGGGACCGACGGGAGAGCCTGTGGATTCCAGATTCTTTCCCCAGGGATGATGCGGAACGCTCCAAAAATAGAGATATTTCAGATGATACAAGGGTCTCAAAGGCTACAGGCCCCGTCAATGATACGGGGCCTTCAGGGCCGGAGAGAGAGACGGGGCATCCCCCCAAGAGAGTCTCTCCCGCCTTCGATGATGATCTTCCGGCGCTCTTGGCAGCCGCTCCTCGTGCCGCCCTGGATTCATCGGCCTGGCTCTTTGTGGTGGGGATCGAAGCCTACGATCAGAGTACCGCCATCGCCTATTCGCGCCGCAGCGCCGAGCTCTTCACCCGGGTGGCCATGAAGCGTTTCGGGATTCCGGTTGAAAATGTCTTTCTCCTCACCGATGACGGCAAGACGGAGATTGACGAACTTAAAGGGCGCTCTTTTCCCGCCACGGCAGCATCCATCCAAGATCAGTTGCGGTTTCTTCACCGGGAGGTGGGTCAAGGGGATCGTATCTATCTCTACTATAGTGGGCACGGCCTCCCCTCCCTTGTCGATGGGGATGCCCCATACCTCCTCGCCCGGGATCAGGCGCCGGATTTTGTCCATATGAACGGTACGTTTCGTCTCGATGCCTTTTATGGGGCCTTGGCCCGGAGTCGTGCCGGGGAGATCGTGGTCTTCATGGAGAGTTGTTTCACCGGTCTCCATGATGGCATCTCGGTCTTCGGCACGGGGCGGGCGGCCACGCGATTGGTGCCCCGGTCCGCCCCCTTCGATGAGGGGCGCATGGTGGTCATCACCGCCGGCACCCGCCGCCAGTTCTCCACCATGTATCCCGAAAAAGGGCATCGTCTCTTCTCTTATTTTCTCATGCGGGAGCTCTTGAAGGAACACGACACGGTGGGGAGTCTCTACCGGGCCCTTTTTATCCAGACCCGGCGTATGAGCCGTCGTCGGGGGGGGACCCATCTTCAGGAACCGACGATCCGAGGCAAGGCGCAGATCGTCTTGGGTGGATGAGGGCTCACGTTTTTTTAAAAGAGGCGGGTGGATGCTTATGGTCTTGGGTTGGTTTCAAGGGAGAGGGTATATCACTAAGGGGGGA
>JABXKT010000006.1 GCA_013619155.1 Desulfobacteraceae bacterium | reverse complement strand
TATCCGAAAAGGGCCCTCTTCTTCTATACGGGGGGGGGATGTTTCTGAGGGTGGTCGTCTCTGGCGCGTTTTTTATAGCAATGTGGGTATGATACGGTGAGGGGGCGGGTGATGAGGCACGGTAGAAATAAAAAAAGCCCCAACAAAAGTTGGGGCTTTTAGAAAATGGCGGAGAAAGAGAGATTCGAACTCTCGATGGGCGTTAACCCATACACCCTTAGCAGGGGCGCGCCTTCAGCCACTCGGCCATTTCTCCTTAATGTATGATTTGGCGGAGGAGGTAGGATTCGAACCCACGGAACTTGCGCTCAACGGTTTTCAAGACCGCCGCCTTCGACCACTCGGCCACTCCTCCACTCAAATTTACTCAGACTGATTAACATCGGATGCCGGGAAGGTCAACAGCTTTGTTGGATATTTTTCTTATATTCGAAAAATAAGGGGATCAGAGCCTCTATTTTCATGATCCCGTATCTGTGTTGACATCGGAGGATTTTCGCTTATTATTAAGAATTAATAAAATGGAAGATGGGGGAGTCGCCTTGGTGCGTTTTCACTCCCCGGACATGCCGCGGCTTGTGCATAGGGGAGTGCCCCTGCAAGTGAGAGCCCGGCTTTTTTTCTTTAAGGTCCGCCGATATGTGGCGGTCCTCATGCCACCATTAATAAAAATACCACTCCCTTCCACCTGGATTGGGTGGGGAAACGATTTGGAGATCAACCATGGAGCAAAAATACATCCTCGACAAGGACCTTGATGCCGGTACCCTCACTATTAAAGAGGTGGGTGAGACAGATGTGAGCAAGTTCACCACCCTTCACCATGAGAGTTTTGCCTTAGGCGATATTACGGACGCTCTTGCCAAGGGTAAGGAGAGTCTTGTGGAGTTCTTCCGGAGTAACAACTTTTTCCCTCCGGAGTTCTCGGCCAATGTCATGGCCGAAGGGATCATCTCTCTCGTGGAGGACACGGAGAGAACGAGCCTTAAGATTGCCTTTAGTGATAATGATTCCCTGGACAGTCATAAGGACGCCGTCCCTGAAGTTGCCGTCACTGAGGAGAAGGAAGCCGTGGAAGTCGATGCCCTTCTTGATGATGATGACAAGAGTGATGACAAGAGCGATGACGCATCCGATGTAAGTAAGTAGTTTTTTGCTGCCGTTCATGTGAGGGTGTGTCTTAGGCAAGGCATGGCTGGGTCGGGACGATCTCGGCCTTTTTTATGGACAGGCCCCTTTCATGGGGCCTGGCACCTTGACTTGCGAAGCAAAACTATTTATTACCTAATGTTCTTTTAAAATGGGGCTTTTGGCATAGTATAACAGTCATACTGTCCCCCATTTTGACATGCGTACACCCTCCACGGCAGGCGTACCCATCCATGGCGGCTCCTTCGAGAGACTGCCCGTCGGTTACGGTGGCTTTTTCGTACCCCGCCATGTGGGATTGAAGCGAATTTTTTGGCGATACCCGGCCGTCATGAACCATAAAGTGAAGCAGACCAGATGAAGCAGACAATCAAAGCGTTGATCGAAAATGCCGCCCGTGCGGCATATGAGAAGGGGAGCCTCCCCTCCGATGAGTTTCCTGCAGTCACTGTGGAAGCCCCCAAGGTGGATAGCCAAGGCGATTTTTCCACCAATATCGCCATGGTGATGGCTAAGGTCCAGAAGATGCCCCCCAGAAAGGTAGCGGAGGCCATCGTGGCCGAGATCTCTACCTGTGACGGCCTGGTAGTGGAGGTGGCCATTGCCGGCCCCGGTTTTATCAACCTCTTCTTAAATAAGAGCAGCTGGCTCACCGCCATCGAGCGGGTGGAGTCCCAAGGTGAGGCGTACGGCGCGTCCAAGATGGGCGCTGGTAAGAGGGTCCAGGTGGAGTTTGTGAGCGCCAACCCCACCGGCCCTCTCCATGTGGGCCATGGCCGTGGGGCGGTGGTGGGCGACAGTACGGCCCGGATTCTCTCTTTTGCGGGATTCTCCGTCGACAAAGAGTACTATATCAACGATTCGGGTCGCCAGATCCGTACCCTGGGTCGCTCTCTCTTCTTGCGGTATCAGGCGCTTTGCGGGGAGACCATCGAGTTCCCTGACGATTGTTACCAAGGGGACTATATCATCGATATGGCCCATGAGATGCAGGCCGAGAAGGGAGAGACCCTTCTCGCTATGGACCCTGAAGAGGCGGTGCTCTTGTGTGCCCGTCATGCCGCTGGGGTGATCTTAACCGGTATCAAGGCGGACTTAGAGGCGTTTGGCGTTCCCATTGACAACTGGTTCAGTGAGCAGAGTCTCTACGATGCCAATAAGGTGATGGAGACCATCGAGGATTTACGGGGACGCGGAATTATCTATGAAAATGAGGGGGCCTCTTGGTTTAAAACCACCGATTATGGTGATGAAAAAGACCGGGTTGTGGTGAGAAGCAATGGCCAGACCACCTATTTCGCCTCAGATATCGCCTACCACATGAATAAATTTGATCGCGGGTATGAGCGTCTCATTGATGTCTGGGGTGCCGATCACCACGGTTATATTCCCCGAATCAATGCCAGCATTACGGCCACCGGCCACAACAGCGAAGATTTTGATGTGATCCTCGTCCAGTTGGTCAATTTACTTCGAGATGGTGAGCCCGTGGCCATGAGCACCCGCTCCGGTGAGTTTGTCACCTTAAAAGATGTGGTGAATGAGGTGGGGTCCGATGCCGCCCGGTTTATCTTCCTCTCCCGTCACTACGATAGCCCCTTGGATTTCGACCTGGAGCTGGCCAAGAAGAAGAGTAACGACAACCCGGTGTTCTACGTGCAGTATGTCCATGCCCGTATCTCCAGTATCCTGGAGAAGGCCCATGCCGAAAGGGGGCTCACCGTCTCTACCGTACCCATGGAGGGACTCTGCCAGCCTGAAGAGATCGCCCTTATGAAGGCGATGCTTCGTTTTCCCGAAGTGGTGGAGAACGCGGCCCATCTCCTGGAACCCCATCGCATCTCTTACTATCTGATGGATCTGGCATCGGCTTTTCACAGTTATTATAACAAGCACAAGGTGCTCTCCGATGACGCATCACTCTCTGCGGCTCGCCTGCGCTTGGTGGCATCTGTTCGTTCCGTGATCAAGACGGGTCTTGCCCTTTTGGGTGTATCGGCCCCGGAAAAAATGTAAATGGACCCCCTTGGGTCCGGTATCGCACCGGACCCATCGATCTGAAATCTGAAGGGAATCATGGCAAAATCTGCCGAATCACATCTGAAGGAGCCCCGCCCCTTTATTATCCTGAGCCGCCGAGAGACCATGGGCTGGAGCAGTGCCCTGTTTATTCTCTTTGGCGGGTTGTTTTTTTTAGGGGTGTTGGTGGGGCGAGGAAGCATCCAGGTGGATCTCATCCCCCCACAAATCCAGCGTGAGTTGGCCGTTGTGCCGGATAGGCAGAGTGTTCCCCCCCTTGAAAAAGAGAGACGTGATCCAAAGGAGACGGCATCTCCTGTGGCGCTCTCCTTCTATACGGAGGTGAAGCAGGGTGAGGAGGCTATTACCAAGTCCAGCCGTATGACCAAGGCGGAGAAGTCGGTAATAACGCCGGGTCGTGTCCCTCAGCCTAGCCGGGTTGAGGCCACCCCTCCCGTGATACCTGCCCCATCCGCCCCGTTGGTGGCGAGACCTGTCTCCCTAGGGCCCATTGTCACCCCCCTTTCCGGCTTTACCATCCAGGTGGCGGCCCATAATAAGGAGGCGGTGGCCCAGGCCGAGGTCAGGCGCCTGCGTGGCCAAGGATTCCCCGCCTATTTCATTATGGCCAAAAATGAGACGGGACCGACATGGTACCGTGTTCGTGTGGGACGCTTTACCCAGAGAAGTGATGCCAACAAAGAGCTTTCACGTCTTGTTCGGTTCGAAAGCAGCGCCTATGTGGTCAAGCTCTAAAGGCCCCTTGAGGCGATATCGATATGATGAGGCCATGCATACGTAAAAGGGCCCCCCTTTTGCGGTATGGAAAAAGGAGTGAGATATGAAGATTACCAAGGAAGAGGTCCTCTACGTGGCCAATCTGGCACGATTGAATGTGGATGAAGAGGATGTGGATAAGCTGGCGGTGCAGATTGGGAATATCCTCTCATATATGGATACCCTCGGAAAAGCGGACACCGATGGCGTGGAACCCACCACCCATGCCACACACCTCACCAATGCCCTGAGAGAGGATGTGGTTCACACCCATCCCGGTATGGAGATGACCCTGGCCAACGCACCGGAGAGAGAAGACGGCATGTTTGTGGTCCCCAAGGTGGTGGGGTAGATGAAAGGAGAGGCAATGTCACTGCATAAAATGACCCTGACCGAAGCCCACGGGCTTCTTCGCCATAAGAAAATAAGTTCACGGGAGCTCACCGAGGCGATGCTCTCCCGTATCGATACGGTGGATCCGAAGGTGGGTGCCTACCTTACCGTGGATAAAGAGGGGGCCCTTGCCGCCGCCGATGCCGCCGATGCTCGCCTTGCCAAGGGTGAGGGGGGCCCCTTAACCGGTCTGCCCGTGGGGCTTAAGGATCTCATCTGCACGAAGGGGGTCAAAACTACCTGCGCCTCCAAGATGCTTGAAAACTTTATCCCCACCTACGATGCCACGGTGGTGGAGAAGTTGAAAACAGCCGGGGCCGTCTTTCCCGGAAAGCTCAATATGGATGAGTTCGCCATGGGATCCACCACGGAGCACTCGGCGATGCAGGTGACCCGTAACCCCTGGGATCTCACACGATTTCCCGGTGGATCCAGTGGCGGATCTGCAGCGGCTGTGGCCGGAGATCTCTGTCTGGCATCCCTGGGTAGCGATACCGGTGGATCGATTCGCCAGCCCGCCTCTCATTGCGGTGTCGTGGGTATGAAACCCACCTATGGTCGGGTCTCTCGTTACGGATTGGTGGCCTTTGCCTCCTCCCTGGATCAGATCGGTCCCATGACCAAGAGCGTGGAAGATTGTGCCCTGATGATGGAGTCCATCAGTGGGTATGACCCCAGAGATTCCACATCGGTGCCTAAAGAGGTCCCCGCCTATCGGGAACTCATGAAAGCCGATGAGGGGCAGGGGCTCTCCGGTATGACCGTGGGGGTTCCCGTGGAGTACTGGGAGGCGGAAGGTGTCGATCCCGAGGTGATGGCCGCTGTCACCCACGCAAAAGAGCTGTTGGAGTCCTTGGGCGCCCGTTGCGTCCCTGTCTCTCTCCCCCATACCGAGTACGCCGTGGCGGCCTACTATGTCATCGCCCCTTCCGAGGCGAGTTCCAATCTGGCGCGATTCGATGGGGTGCGTTATGGACTGAGCCAGCGGGATGGGGAGGATCTTCTCTCTCTCTACAAGAGAACCCGCAGCGAAGGGTTTGGCGAGGAGGTGAAGCGCCGGATCATCATCGGGACCTACGCCCTCTCCTCGGGATACTACGATGCCTATTACAAGAAGGCATCCCAGGTACGTACCCTGATCATGGAGGATTTCAGCCAGGCTTTTAAGGCGTGTGATTTTATCATCTCTCCGGCGGCTCCGACACCGGCGGGCAAGATCGGTGAGGCGTCCGATGATCCCTTGGAGATGTACCTCTCGGATATATTTACCCTCTCGGCCAACCTGGCCGGTATTCCCGGCATGAGTGTACCCTGTGGCTTTACCGGCCAGGGGCTGCCCGTGGGCTTGCAGCTTCTCGGACGTCACTTCGATGAGGCGACCCTCTTAAAGGTCGCCTGGCATTTCGAACGGGCCGCAGATATCTCGAAGGCCCGACCCACCCTTTAAAAAAGAGAGCCGTGGGCCTCTTCTCCTCTCTATTTTTAGGGGAGAAGGGGCCGCATCCCTTAACATATCAAGGAGGCATCCATGAGTGTGATCGAGGAGGGCAGTGCCCTCAAAAGGGCCATTATTTGGGCGTCCGAGGCGCGTACAGAGCACCCAGAAAAAAAGACGCTGGCTCTGGTGGATGAGGCGGGAATGCGGTTTAACCTCTCCCCAAAGGAGTCCGACGCCCTCCTGCATCTTCTCAAGGGAGAGGACGCAGATCGTTAGCGGGTCCGGTGTGGACCACCTCTTCGTGGGAGGTGACGGTATCTCTTTAAAAAGGCCATTTATGACTGGAGCTTTCCCATGACTAAGGTACGTATTCTCCCCGATATTCTCTCCAATAAGATCGCCGCGGGTGAGGTGGTGGAACGCCCCGCATCGGTGGTCAAAGAGCTGGTGGAGAACGCCCTGGATGCCAAGAGCCACTCCATTACCATCGATATCGAGAAGGGGGGGACGCGCCTCATTCGTATTGCCGATGATGGGTGCGGCATGGCCCCCGATGATGCCATGCTCGCCATCGAACGCTACGCCACCAGTAAGATCTATACCGACGAGGACCTCTTCAATATTCAGACCCTGGGATTTCGAGGGGAGGCCCTGCCCAGTATCGCCTCGGTATCCAAATTGAGCCTGACCACCCGGTCTGAGCATTTGGATCTCGGCTGTACCGTGGAGATGTCCGGGGGGAAGGTGATCGATATCTCTGAAACGGGGGCTCCCAAGGGTACCCTCATCTCCATTGCCCATCTCTTCTTCAATACCCCGGCTCGTCGGAAGTTTCTAAAAGGCGAGGGTACGGAGATGGGTCATATTGCCGATACGGTATCGGCCATTGCCCTTGCCTGGCCCATGGTGCGTTTTCGTCTTACCCACAACGGAAAGGTGGTGAAGAGCTGGCCCGCGACCATGGATCTTCGCCAGAGGGTGGAAGAGGTGCTGGGCCGAGATGTGAGGGGCCATCTGCATCCGGTCTCCATCACGCGGGGTGAGCTTATCGTGGACGGATTTCTGACGGATCCGGCGGTGACACGCAGCACCTCCCAGAAGATTTTTCTCTATGTCAATGGCCGGCCGGTCAAGGACCGGGTGATCTTAAACGCCCTTCTCACCGGATATCGCCCGCGCCTCATGAAGGGACGCTTTCCCATGGCCGTGCTCACAATCACCCTCCCCTGCGACTGGGTGGATGTGAACGTGCATCCGGCCAAAAATGAGGTGAGGTTTCGGGATGCCGCGTCGGTGGGGCGTGCCGTTCAAGACGGCGTCAGGCACTCTTTGGAAGCCGTGGATGCCGCCTCCCGTCAATTTGGTGGCGGTGATCGTCCTCCGTCGTCTGTTCGTTCGTCCCCCGCGCCTTTTTCTTCCCCCCGTTTTGAGCCGGTGCCCTCCCGGGTGGCCGAGCCGATGGCCCTGTTTGAAGAGGCCCATGAGGCCCCCATGGAGGATCTTCTCCCCGGGTCCCATGGGGGCGACGAGACGGGTGTGACTGAGACGGAGGCTCCCTTCTTCCCTCCGCCCCAAGAGGCACCCCCTTTCCCGCCTGTGGCAGAGGAGAGCCGAGATGAGTCAACCGTAGGGGAGCGAGAGCCCCCTGTGTATCCTGAGGAGAGCCCCGGGCGTTTTTCCCATCTGCGGGTCATCGGTCAATATGCGGGGACCTATATTCTCTGTGATGGGGGGGAGGGGCTCATTCTCATCGACCAGCATGCGGCCCATGAACGGGTGGTCTTTGAGCGGTTAAAAAAGGGGGGGGCATCCCTCTCCCAGAGGCTTCTCGTTCCGGAGACCGTGGAGCTCGGATACCGGGAAGCCGACGCCTTGGAGAGGGTCTTGGATGAGCTTGTGCGCTTTGGGCTGGAGGTGGAGCCTTTTGGGGGGACGACCTTTGTTATCCGGTCGGTGCCCTCCCTTCTCTCCACCGAGGGGATGGCCCAGTTGGTGAGTGAGGTGGCCGAAAAAATGGTGCATATGGGGCAGGCGGATACCCTGGAGCGGGCCGTCGATGAGTGTTTGATCCTCATGGCCTGTCACTGTGCCATCCGGGCCGGTCAGATCCTCTCCACGCCGGAGATTACCCGCCTGCTTAGCGAGATGGACGGGTGTGAGAACCCCTCCTTTTGTCCCCATGGTCGCCCCACCTGGATTCGTTGGAGTCGTGGTGGGCTGGAGCGGGCCTTTAAGCGTTAGGGTATTGTGACTATTTATCTGACGCTTGGCCGGTGGCCAACCTTGCCGCCAGAGGCCTGTTTTTTATTTCGTTAACCATAGAAGGCCCTTGTTTAAGAGCTGAATAGTTAGCTCTTCCCCATAAAAAAGGCCGGTACCCTCACTCGTGTGAGGCGTACCGGCCTTTTTTATGCTTTATCTTGTCAATGTATGCTGGCAAGAGCTACAGGCGCATGACACTCTTTGCGGCACACCCCCTGTCGCTCTCTTCAAGTTCGAAAGAGACCTTCTCACCTTCGGATAGGGTTCGAAACCCTGGCATATCAATAGAACTGTGATGGACAAATACATCGGATCCATCGTCTCGCTCGATGAAACCGTACCCTTTCTTGTCGCTGAACCACTTTACTGTACCTTCTGCCAAAACACCTTCCTCCTTGTTATGGTTTGACTCACGACGCCTCTGGTAAGAACCGCAAAGGCGTTTTTTCTATCTATCTCGCCTGCCGAATCGCCTGGCGACCTTCATGGAATCAAAAATCCGCCATCAAAGGGGCAAGGAGAAAGTATATGCGATGTCTGTGGTTGAAAGTGGGTCCTAAGAGCTATATTGAAAGAGGTTCTTCGTATCGGCATTGACGTGTTTCACCATGGGCCGATCATCGGTATTTTGGAAGATGTGCTTCGAGGGCGCACGTAATATGTCAGGATGGGGAGGGTAGTATAAATAAACATAAAAAGATCTAACAATTCGTACGATTCTGAGCATTCCTCTTCAAGCTATTTTAGTCTATTTTTTACATGGGTTAATGGGAATAATCAAGAGAAAAATATCAAAAAATCATTAAGGTATAGCAAAGAGCCATTGAGAGCGGTGTTGAATCGCTTCATAATATGCGGTTTTTATCGTGTGTTGGACCGTTTTATGGTTAGCGAAAATATCAATTTGATGTGCGAAAAGAGAGGAAAAATAAGGGGCCGATACCTACCTTCGAGGTATCGGCCCCTTATTCGTTGAGATATGAATGAAATGAAGAGCAAAAGGGATCAGTGGCTGGCAATAATCTCCTGGAGGGCCCCTTCGATCTCGGTGCGAATGATTTCGAGACGTTCCTGACTCAAGGCTTCAAAGCGAAGCACGAGGGCGGGCTGGGTATTGGATGCCCGTACCAGTCCCCAGCCGTCATCATAGAGAATGCGGGCGCCATCCACATCAATGACGGTGTGGGTGGTCATAAAACGATCTTTGAGTTCTCCAGCGATGGCAAACTTGATGGTATCCGGGCACTCCACACGGATTTCTGGGGTGTTGAAGGTGACCGGCAGGTCGGCGAGGAGAGAGGAGAGAGGCTTGTTCTCATCGGCCAGGATCTCAAGGAGGCGTAAGGTCGCATAGAGGGCATCATCATAGCCAAAGTAACGGTCGGCAAAGAAGATATGGCCGCTCATCTCACCGGCTAACTCGGCCTTTGTCTCTTTCATCTTCTGTTTGATTAGGGAGTGACCTGTTTTCCACATGATTGCCTTGCCACCATGGGCCCTTATATCATCATACATCACCTGGGAGCACTTCACTTCCGAGATAAAGGTGGCCCCGGGTTTTCTGGTGAGAATCTCTCGGGCAAAGATAACCATGAGCTGATCGCCGTAAATAATATTGCCCGTCTCGTCCACCACTCCGATACGGTCGCCATCTCCGTCGTATCCGATGCCCACATCGAGGTGTTTTTCTTTTACCATATTCACCAGGTCGGTCATGTTGGCAAGGACCGTGGGGTCGGCTTCATGGTTGGGGAAGGTGCCGTCCATGTCGCAGTAGAGGGGATGGACCTCCACATCGAACTTATCCAGCAAGGGTAGGGCGATGGGACCGGCCGACCCGTTACCCGCATCAATCCCTAACCTCAAGGGGCGGGAGATGGATATGTTTTTGACCATGTGGTCGAGGTACGGCGTTAAAATATCGGTGGTGTGGCGACTCCCGGACCCTTCTGCAAAGTCACGGGCCTCAATGAGGGCCAAAAGGCTTTTTATTTCGGCGCCATGGATGGAATCTGTGCCGCAGCACATCTTAAATCCGTTGTACTCAGGCGGATTGTGGCTGGCCGTAATCATCACGCCCCCTTCTAAATTCAAGTGCTGAATGGAGAAGTAGAGAAGGGGGGTGGCGCAATATCCCAGCTCTGTGACATTGCATCCGGTGGAGAGGAGCCCTTGGATGACTTGTTCTGCATAGATATCAGAGGTGGTGCGGCAATCTTTGCCCACGGCAACATGGGTCTTACCTCGGTTCTTGAGGTAGGTTCCCACGGCCTTGCCGATGAGGCAGGCATCACCTTCTGTAAAATCCTCTCCGGCCACACCACGGATATCATACTCTCTGAAAATGGTCGGGTTCATACGCACTCCTCAAAAAAAATTTGTTGGTTGGTTTTAATCTGGGCCGACTCTTTTTGGCGTCGATTACCATCCGATTATTAGGGTGATGATACCCAGAATCAGGCAGTAGGGGGCAAACAGGTGAAGTTTACCCTGGCCCACAATATAGACAAGGAAGCGAAGGGCTAGATAGCCGGTCAGTGCCGATATAAGGGTTCCCGCAGCGATGATTCCCCAGGAAGGCAGGGCGCCCCCGGAGATATCAAGGAGTTCAAGAAAACTGGCTCCCACAATGGCGGGAATGGAGAGTAAAAAAGAGAATCGGGCGGCCCGGGCCCGGCTGACTCCGAAGAAAAGAGCCAGGGTAATGGTGGATCCGGATCTCGAGAGTCCCGGTAGAACAGCCATACCTTGAATAAGCCCAATGAGGAGGGCCAAGGGCAGGGTGATTTTCCGCGTTCCCTCCCGGGGGATGAGGAGAGTGGCCAGGAGAAGCCCTGCGGTGAGGCAGAGCATCCCTCCCACCAAAAAAAGGGATGAGAAGATCGTGTCAGAAAATCCTTTGATGACCAGGCCGATAATGGCTGTGGGCACACTGCCGATCAGAATCAGACCCACCATGGAGAGATCCTCCCGGGTGGCCGGGGATAAGGATTGAGCCCTTCCTCTACAGGATATCAATGCCATTATCGCCCGTATAAGGGCGAATATATCCTTGCGAAAAAAGAGGCAAACTGCCCCGAGTGTGCCTACATGAAGGCAGATATCAAAAAAAAGCGCCGGTTCCTGAAGGCCAAAAAGTCGTTGAAAGATGACGAGATGCCCAGAGCTGCTCACCGGTAAAAATTCGGTGAGGCCCTGGATAAAGCCCAGGAAAAGCGAATGGATAAGTTCCAAAATAATGCCCTTTGAGGTATATGCCCTCCGACAATGGGGGGGTAACGGTTTATAAAGAGGTGACGGCGATTTTTATGGGTACTCGTGCCCTGCATTCATAAACGCAAGCCGATCATCATAAAGGATCTAAAAGGTCGTCATTACCTGGCCCGTGGTTTCGGTGCTGTACCCCCCTAAGGCCAGGGCACGCTCTTTGAATCTTTCGGATTTCATGGTGGTGAGAAATTCATCCATCATGGGCATTTTTATGAAGTCGTTATCGATGAGCAGGTCATACTGTTCGGTGACGACGGGAATGAAGTCAAGGTCCAGGGCCCGTGCCGCGGCATGGATGCCCAAGCCGGCATCGGCGGTACCCGAGAGAACGGCTACGGCCACCGACATGTGGGTATATTCGTCCCGGGTATATCCGTCAATGGTTTTATTATCGATTCCCAATGTTTTCAGATGGTAATCCAGGAGGATTCGTGTTCCGGATCCGGCCTGACGGTTGACAAATCGAATGTCGTCTCGCGTCAGTGATTCGACGCCGGTGATTCCCTTGGGATTCCCCTTGGCTACCATGAGTCCCTGCTGGCGTGTGACAAGGTTCACGAGGGTGAGGGAGCGGCCGGGCAGGTACTTCTCCACATAGCGTGTGTTGTAGCTCCCATCGATGGGATCGAGGAGGTGGATACCGGCCATATGGCAGACCCGGCGCTTTAAGGCCATGAGTCCCCCCATACTTCCCACATGACTCGATGAGAGGCGTACCTTTGTTGAACGACGTCTCAGCTCATCGGTGAGCAGATCTAAGGTGTTGTCATGACTCCCCACGGCCACTAAGGTACGGTCCATGGCCGATATGGGGCGCAATAATTCACAGGGGACGGGGGTGCCTGCCGAAAAACCCTCCACGTGGGGAGGAATTCGGATGATACCATCGGCTTCGGTGATACTGGTGAGGGTCCCGGCGCCTCCGGCGATGGGGGTGGCAATCATCGTCTCTCCGACCTTGCCCAGCTTTACCCGTAAAAACTCTTCGACCCCCAGTTTGGAGACGATCTTGCGCGATGGAGAGACAGGAACCGTGGGTTTGGGTTCAAAGGATTTACCGGTGAGAGATGCGAGGAGGGGTGATAGGCACTGCTCAAAGGCGATGATGGCCGAGACCGGATATCCGGGCATGCCAAAGGTTGGGATATCATTTACTTCCCCGACCAGTACCGGTTTGCCGGGCATCATGGTCACTCCATGGAAGAGGAGGGAGCCGCATTCGGTTACCACTGTGCGGGCGTAATCCTCGGATCCGGCTGAGGAGCCTCCGCTGATGACGATGGCATCAAAGTCTTCGCTCGCGGCGTCTTGAACCCGTGCCTTAATCATCTCTGGATCATCGTGGATGATGGGATTTTTTACGGCGATCCCTCCATCACGCTCCACCATGGCGGCCAGCATATGGGAGTTGGATTCGAAGATGCGTCCCGGTTCGGGCTGGGGCATCCCCCCTTCGGTGAGTGCCACAAGTTCCGATCCTGTGGGGATAATGAGTACCCTGGGGAGCCGGTATGCCGCCACTTCAAATATCCCCGCCGTAATCAGTGCTCCCACACAGTACGGGGAGATAAGGTGCCCCGTGGGAAAGAGGAGCTCCGTGGCCACGATATCCTCTCCCATCTTTCGTACGTGCTGGAAGGGGTAGGCGGGGCTTTCAATGGTCATCTCGGTATCGGAGAGGGGGTTGACTGCCTCGATCATGATCACCGCATCATACCCTTCGGGAAGCCGATGGCCGGTGTTCACGGGGAAGGCTGTCTCTCCCGTGATCAATGTCTTGGGGCGGCCTTCCGAGGCACCGTAGGTGGTCTCTGCCAGGACGGCAATGCCGTCCATGGCCGATGCGTGGTATCCCGGTGAGGAGTTGTGGGCAAAGACAGGGGCGGCCAAAACCCGGCCGACGGCGTGGGCCGAAGGGATGGTTTCCATGGGGAGCCGTCGCTCTCCAAAGCGGTCATCAATACGTTTTTTAGCCTCTTCGAGGGGTATCATGTCAAGGTAGACGTTTCTACTCATGGAGTATGCCCTTTGTTTACAGATAGTTAGATTTTTTATGAAAGCAGGTGCACCGTTACGAGGCGATCACGGTAGAGTCCTTCGGTGTCCCTTTCGATGCGGATCAGTCCATCGGCATCTACCATGGTGTGGATGAGTCCCGATTTACCCGGAAGGGGATCGGCCCGATACCCCGTCTCCTCGAGCTGGAGACGGGTGCGGATGAAGTCGGTGCGCCCCTGAGCCGAGGCGATATTGCGGGAGAGGCGGGCCACCACCGTGGGGCGAAAGCGAGCCTTGGAGCCCAGTGCCGCCATGATGAAGGGGCGGACCACCACTTCGAAGACGACCATGGCCGAGGCCACATGTCCGGGAAGCCCCCAGACGGGTTTTTCTCCCACCCGGGCCAGAATCGTCGGTTTACCCGGGCTGATGGAGATACCGTGGACCAGTATATCACTCTCTTCGAGTCCCTCCATGACGGTGAGGGTCCGGTCCCGCATTCCCACGGAGCTGCCGCCGGATATGAGTACCATATCACAGGTGGCCAGGGCCTCGGTGAGGAGGGGGTTTAAATCCCCCTCTCCGTCCCGGGCAATACCAAAGGTACGGGCGTCACCACCGGCGGTCTCCACCATGGCAGAGAGGGCATGGCTGTTGACATCGCGGATTTCACCGGTGGTGGGGCGTGCCGTGACGGGGACCACCTCATCGCCAGTGGAGATGATGCCGATGACAGGTTTTTTATGGACCTCTACCTCTCCATGGCCGGAGGCGGCCAAGAGGCCGATCTCGGCAGGGCCCAGGAGCGTACCGGCGGTAAGGATTACCTTGCCCTCCCCGAAATCTTCCCCCCGGGTGATGAGATGATGACCAGGGGCCACGCTCCGGTAGACTTCGATGGTCTCTTCATCCACACGATCCGTGTGTTCCACCATCACCACGGCATCGGCCCCTTCGGGGAGCATTCCTCCGGTGGATATGGCCGCCGTCTCTCCGGGAGCAAGGGTCAGGGTGGGGGCTTCCCCCATGGGGATGGTGCCGGCAATGCGAAGCCAGGCCGGTGATGCATCTGAGGCACCATAGGTATCGGCCCCACGGACCGCATACCCATCCATGGTAGATCGGTCAAAGCCGGGGATGTCGATGTCTGAAGTGGCATCAACGGCTAAAGTGCGATGCAGGGCAGAGGCGAGGGGCACCTTTTCTAAGTTGGTGAGGGGGAAGGTGCCGGCCATGGCGATGACGGTATCTAAATCTGTGACCTTAAAAAATCCTAGCATGGGATTATGATTCCGTAATATATTGGCAGGGGACTGCAGGGAGAGGCGGTCCCGGTATGACCTGCCGTAAAAATCGTACGCGGCAGAGGAAATGATACCGACATTTTTTTGTAAACATCTTTCTCAAGAGATGTGATAGCACACCCCTTACGGGAGTTCAAACCAGAGATTGAAAGGGAGCAAAAGGCCTTGCTATGGTTAAAAAAATTGGGTAAGGGATGGCTTTGTATCTAAAACCCCTTAACCAAACTATTTATGGAGGGTGTTGTGAAAAATAGCCACCCAAAGTGGGCCCATTTTTTACTGTGTCTACTACTTTTTCTGGTATCTACTCCCCCGGCCCGGGGGGATAGCCCAATTCAGGATGCCAGTATTCTGCTGAAAAAGGTGGAGACTCGCGCGGGCGCCGATGGTTTTTCGGCCCATTTTTTTCAGGAGTCTCCTTTAAAAGCCATCGGTATTATCGAGACCGCCGAGGGGCAGGTCTGGTTTCGGCAGCCGAACCGCGTACGCTGGGAGTACGAAACTCCCGATCGTCTTCACTACATCACCGACGGAGAGAGTCTTTGGATTCATAGCCTGGAGGATAATCAGGTGTGGAGCGGATCGGCCGATGCCTTCTTTGGCAAGGCCGGCGGAGCCCGTTTTCTCTCTGATATCACCACCGTGGCGGAGCGATTTATCACGACTCCCCCTGTCCGGGAGGCGCACGCTTATCGGCTTATCCTCACCCCAAAATCTGCAGACGATATTTTAGAGCGGGTGGTTCTCTTCATCGATGCCCGTACCTTTGATATCACCCGTCTGGTCTCCACGGCAAAGACGGGTGAAGAGACGACGTTGAGTTTTAGCGGTTTTTTGCGGACCTCCCCCCCCTTGTCGCGATTTACCTTTGATATCCCCGAAGGGGCGGTGGTTTCTCCTATCCAGTAGTGCGTGCCGCCCTCTCGCCCGGGGGAATCGACAAAAAGAGGCCAGGGTCCCTTTGTGTTAACATCTAAGGAGTGTGTTCATGGAAGCAACAAAAGAGAAAATACGACATCTGCTCAAAGAGAAGAGAGCCATTCTTCTGGCCCATAACTATGTGTTGCCCGAGGTTCAGGATGTGGCCGATCTCTGTGGAGACTCTTTAGAGCTTAGTATCAAGGCGGCGGCCACCGATGCCGAGGTGATCGTCTTCTGTGGAGTCCATTTCATGGCGGAGACCGCCTCGATTCTCTCCCCTGAAAAAACCGTGCTTCTGCCCGTTCCTGAAGCCGGGTGCCCCATGGCCGATATGGTGACCGTGGAGGGTCTGGCCGCCCGGAAAGCAGAGCTCCCCGGCGTTCCTGTGGTCACCTATGTGAATTCATCGGCCGCCGTTAAGGCCCTCTCCGATGTCTGCTGTACCAGCGCCAATGTAGTGGCCGTGGTGAACAGTCTCGACGCCGATGAGGTGCTGATGACCCCGGATCGCAATCTGGCCCAGTATGCGGCCTCAAAAACTGATAAGACGATCCATCTCTGGGAGGGGTACTGCCCCTTTCACAACACCTTGACCGCCGAGAAAGCCTTGGCGGTTAAGGCCGCGCATCCTGGATCGATCTTCATGGCTCACCCTGAATGCCCCCCGGATCTTCTGGCGGTGGCCGATGTGGTGACATCCACCTCGGGTATGCTCCGTTACGCCAAGGAGTCCCCGGCCACCACCTTTATTATTGGTACCGAGGTGGGAATCCTCCACCCTCTCTCCCAGCAAAATCCGGAAAAAACCTTTATTGCCGCCTCTCTTGAGATGACATGCCTGGATATGAAGCGCATTCGTCTATCGGATATTGTCTCCTGCCTCGAAACCTTTCACGGTGAGATTAAGGTTCCCGAAGAGATTCGGATTCCGGCCCTCTCCGCGGTGCAAAAGATGATATCCATGGTGTAATTCTCTTTTTTTCTCACCATGGATGGTGCATGGCGGGAGTTTTTTAAGGACCCCTCGTTATGCATGAACTGCCGGTGATGAATGGTATTTTACGGGTCGTGATCCGGCATGCGGCGAAGCACCGGGTGAGCCGCGTCACGGCCATTGCGCTTCGGGTGGGAAAGCTCTGCGATCTGGACGCGGGGTGGATGCAGCACTACTTCGATTATCTCACCCCGGGGACTGTGGCCCAAGGGGCTCGCCTCGATATTGAGTGGGCGGATGTGGTGATGCACTGCGCTGGGTGCGCGCGAGAGTTTACCACGGAGCCGAAGAGCCAGGGTTTCGGCATCTGCCCCCACTGTGGCCGGTCGGGTGGGGAGATTCTCGCCGGCACCGGGTATTTCGTTAAGAGTATGGCGGCACAGTAACTGCTCCCGTCCATTTTTTATGAAGAGTCGACGTCATTTTTTAAAGCGGGTTCGGCACATAGCCATTTTAGGGGCCCATAAGTAAGGGGGCGGCATGGAAAACGAGACGATCCGGTTGATCGAGGTGAAAGAGAGTATCTTCGATGACAATGAACGGGTGGCCGATACGCTTCGGGCACGTCTGAAAGGCGAGAAGACCTTTCTGGTCAACCTGATGGCATCTCCGGGAGGCGGAAAGACCAGCACGGTGATTCAGACCGTCGCTCGCCTTGAGGAGAGTATCCGGGTGGGGGTACTGGAGGCCGATATCGACTCCATGGTCGATGCTGAAAGAGTCGCCGCCGAAGGGATTCTGGCCATTCAGATGCGCACCGGAGGTTTTTGTCACCTGGATGCCTCTATGGTATCCGAAGGGGTGGATGTCCTAGGATCTGTTCCCTTGGATCTTATTTTTCTGGAAAATGTCGGGAACCTGGTCTGCCCCGCTGAGTTTGATACAGGTGCTGCCCTAAACGCCATGATTTTATCGATACCGGAAGGAGATGACAAGCCTTTAAAATACCCGCTTATGTTCTCCGTCTGTGATGTGATTCTTCTCAACAAGATCGATACCGAGGCGCTTTTCGATTTTGATCGTCACCGGTTTGAGGCGGGAGTACGCCGGGTGAATGCCACCGCGCCTATCTTTGAGATCTCCTGCCGTACCGGAGAGGGGATCGATGCCTGGGTGGCCTGGCTGACGGCAAAAATAGAGACCCATAACGCCTGATATAGTGCAGAGGGCTTTGGATGCCGGAGGCGGTATTCTAGGGCGTCGTTCGTTAGGTGGGGTGGGGACTTTTATCCCCGCCTCGCGGGATTGTTATTCCATCTGAAAACGTGTAGAAAATAGGCGATCTGCCCCGATTCTTTTTATGGATGGATATATTTATAGGGTGTCGTCTCTTTGTGGCTTAAGAGCCCATGGCGTGTGTGACAGCCATTTTCATCGGGTAGACGTTTGACCACCTTTTCAGAAAAAAGGGAGTATACAATGCAAGAGATCAGGAAATCGGCCAAAGAGAAGATGAAGGGGTACTGCCGGGTGTGCCCCATCTGTAACGGTAAGGCGTGTGCCGGAGAGGTTCCCGGTATGGGGGGCTTGGGCACCGGGTCGGCATTTCATGCCAACTTAGAGGCCTTGGATGCTGTGCGTTTCAATATGAAGCTTGTCCATGGTGTGAAAAACCCTGTGACGGAGACCTCACTGCTTGGCCTCTCCCTTGCCCTGCCCCTTATGGCCGCTCCCATCGGAGGGGTCTCCTTTAACATGGGAGGCGGCGTCTCGGAAGAGGACTATACCGAGGCTATCGTTTCCGGGTGCAAGGCCCGGGGAATTATCGGATGTACCGGAGATGGTGTGCCTGAACCCATCCATGCCTCGGGATTTTCAGCCATTCAAAAGGCCGGTGGGTATGGCATCCCCTTTATCAAGCCATGGGAAGCGACCGAGTTCTACGAGAAGTTGGCCAAGGCCGAGGCCACTGGGGCCTCTATTTTTGGCGTGGATATCGATGCCGCAGGCCTTGTCACCCTGGCCAAAATGGGGCGTCCCGTCACTCCCATGACCGTGGATGATCTGGCTAAAGCCATCGGCAGTACCTCCATGAAGTTCATTCTCAAAGGGGTGATGACGGTTCACGATGCCCTCTGTGCCAAAGAGGCCGGGGCCGATGCCATTGTGGTCTCCAATCACGGTGGCCGGGTCCTCGATTCCACGCCGGGTACCGCCGAGGTGCTCCCCGAGATTGCCGATGCCGTTGGCGGTGAGATGACGATTCTGGTGGATGGTGGTATTCGAAATGGGGGGGATATCCTCAAGATGCTGGCTCTGGGAGCCCATGGGGTGATGATTGGGCGTCCCTTCTCCATCGCTGCCGTGGGAGGATTGCAGCAGGGGGTGGAGAGCTATATTGAGATGCTGCACACCCAGCTTATCCAGGCTATGGTCCTTACCGGTACCGAAAATGTGAACCGTGTCGAGTCGACGATTCTTCGATAATGACGGGGTAATACACACTCTCCGGGGGCCGATTCGTGTCCCTGGGGATCCCCTGATATGGGCTCCTTTCATCGCCCATATCTTGTGAACGTCTGGGCCCTTCTCTTTTAAAGTATGCTAAAAAAATAGTCGCCCCCCTTTTTTACCCCTTCCCCCATCCGTTGTACCGGCCTTTCCACCGATGATATGTGAGGTATGATGAGATTTTGGTTCAAGGGTCCCACGATCCATAGTGAGGACTATCAACGGGTTTTAACCGTGAGTCTGCCCCTTGTGGCGGGTATGGCCTCCACTACGGTGATGGAGTTTACCGATCGTATCTTTGTGGGGAACCACTCCATCACCGAGGTGGCTGCCGCCACCCCGGCGGGTATTGCCTATTTTCTTCCCCTCTCCCTATTTTTAGGCACCATTGGCTACGTCAGCGTCTTTATCGCTCAGTATCGGGGCGCACAGATGGAGGCGCGCATTGGAAGCTGCCTCTGGCAGGGACTCTGGCTCAGTCTCCTGGGGGCCCTTTTCATGGTGGGGTGCGCCTCTCTTGCCGGACCTCTATTCGATTTGGCAGGGCACGGGGAGGCCATCGCAGCCTTTGAGCGTATCTACTTCCGTACCCTCTGCCTGGGTGCCTTTTTTCCCCTGGGGAGTGCGGCCTTGGCCGGTTACTTCTCCGGTATGGGGCGTACCCGGCCCGTGATGGTGGTGAATCTTCTCGGTATGGTGATTAATATTCCCCTGGACTACGCCATGATCAACGGTATCGGGCCCTTTCCCGAGTGGGGTATATTTGGGGCCGGACTGGCGACGATAGGCTCGGCAGCCGTGATTTTTTTCCTTTTTGCAGGGCTCATGATCTTCCGTGAGCCCCATGAGGCGCTGGGGCTCAGGCGTTGGTATATTCTCCCCGATCTTTTTAAAAAACTTCTCCGATATGGCCTTCCCGGGGGGATGCACCTCTCTTTGGATATCTTTGCCTTCACCTTCTTCGTTTTCCTTGTGGGACGATTGGGAGAGACGGCCCTTGCCGCGACCAATATCGCTCTCTCCATCAACTCCCTGGCCTTTATCCCCCTCTACGCCTTTTCAAGCGGCACCAGTGTATTGGTGGGCCATCATCTGGGGGCGGGCCGGGTCGTGAAGGCGGAGTCTGTGACCGGCGCGTCTCTTCACCTCGCCCTGGTCTACGTCCTCCCTTTGTGTCTCCTCTTTCTCTGCGCCCCGGGACTCCTTATCGATCTGTTTGCCCCCAGGGGTGGGGTGCTTGCCGATTTTCTTAAAGTTAAAGAGGCCAGCGTTTTATGCTTACGATTTGTGGTCTTCTATCTCCTCTTCGACACCGTGGGATTCGTCTACTCCGGGGCCCTTTCAGGGGCCGGTGATACCCGTTATCTCATGTGGGCCACCCTCCTGTGTGCCTTTTTCCTCATGGTTCTTCCCGCCACTATTGGCGTTCTTATTTTGGGGTATGGTCTCACCTTTGCCTGGTGTTGTCCCACCCTCTATATTGCCAGCCTCTGTATCGCCGTCCTCCTTCGTTACCTCTGGGGGCCATGGCGCAGCATGATACTTATATCGGCATAAAATAAGGCGATGGACCGACAAGAGGCTTTGATTCGGGGTCGTATACCGAAAAAATAGTGCATCGCCTCCCCACCCCTTTTTTTTCACGCCCCCTGCAATCGATTTGTGAGGCACTCTGTTCATTCGTTCAGGTGCAGTAGAAGCCGATTTCGTGATTTTTAGGGACGTATGGGCAGGCATTGTTCACATTGAGATAGGGAGATGGTGCCATCTAAATGGATGCCTTTTCTTTTTTTAGGGAAGCGGATGAGAGTCGGGGGCGTTCGTGGTGCCCGTGGATCGGGGTGTGGAGGGCAAACATAGATGGGTAAGGCTAGAGGGGGACCGATCCGCTAAGGTTAAGGTCGACCTTATATTTTCACCATAGCTTGCTGGTATTGTAACGGGGGCAGGGGCCTCTCTTTTCTGTGGCCGCCCCCATTTATATCTATCTATCTGATCTTGTCGATGTTTTTATCCGGTCCGAGAAGGATCATCATGTCACTCTCCTTGAGGATAAAATCGGCGGTGGGGATCATGTGCATCTTCTCGGGGACGAACTCTTTGATGGCCATGATTTGAACCCCGAAACGGTTGATGAGGTTGAGCTCTTTGAGTTGTTTTCCGATAAAGGAGGAGGGGACGGCCATCTGGACGATGCCGTAGCCTTCGATAAAGGGTAGGTAATCGAGCATGTCGGGGGTGTGGAGTCTTTCGGCCATGGAGATGGCGCGGTCTCTCTCCGGAAAAAAGACCTCATCCACCCCTATTTTATGAAGAATTCGAGCGTGGGGTTCACTGATGGATTTTGCCATGATGGTGGTGACACCCTGTTCTTGAAGGTTCAAAACGGTCAGGATGGAGTTGCTCAAGATAGAGCCGATACAGACTACGACCCGGTCCATCTTAGCAAGGCTGAGGCCAGATATGGACTCGGGATCGGTGGTGTCGGCCACCACGGCGCGACTCACGCGGCTCTTGATTTTTTGAATCCGCGCCGCATCCATATCGATGGCCAGTACCTCATGCCCTTTTTCGTAAAGATGACAGGCCAGGTACCACCCATAGCTTCCAATACCAATGACAGCGAACTGTTTCATCCGTTTTTTTCTCCATCTGTGTGTTGAGTCATAGAAGGGCCACCCATCTGAAGGTGCGTGGTCTGTCTCGATATATGAATATCTTCGAGCTATATACCCACTTCCCGTTTATTATTCCAGTCGTCTTCTCTGTAAGGTTCTCTTACAGCTCCCCTTGACATCATGTGCCGTTGCCTCATGCATCCCGATTTGCTTTACTCGCGCTGCTTACTAGTTAGCAATATGCGTGCCACCTGTATATTACGGGTATGAAAGTTTATCACTCTGATATTATTCAATAGAAGGGTGACCCATGAGAAATTATCTTGACAATAATATTGGATCTCTCGTAGGCTTGAATGAGTATTCATTCACAGTCGCCGAGGGCTCTCGGGTCCCTCTTCTCCCTTTCTCATCCCCAGGCAGATCGATAGGAACCGTATGAAATCAGAGAAGCACCACCTCATTCTTGAAGCGGCTATTACCGTCTTTGCTACACAAGGGTACTATAAGACCACTGTGGCACAGATCGCTCGGGAAGCCGGCGTTGCCGATGGCACGATCTATCTCTATTTTAAAAATAAGGAGGATCTGCTCTTGCAGATATTCTCCTTTCGGGCCACGGAGATTTTTGATCAGTTTTACGATGCCGTCGCCCATTGTGATCACTCCGAAGAGAAGTTACGTACATTGATCCGAGCCCAGCTGCAGGCGTTTCAGGAGAATAAGGAACTGGCCGTGGTCTTTCATGCCGAATCCCGCCAGGTGAGAAAATGTGCCGCCTTAACCGAGCAGGTCAACCAGATCTCTAAGCAATATCGGGATCTCATCGGGGAGATCGTAGAGACGGGGCAGGAGGAGGGATGCATGCGCAAGGATCTCTATCTTGGCCTGGTGAAGCGATTCATATTGGGTGCCGTCGAGGAGGTGATCAACACCTGGGTCCTTGCCGGAGGGCGATATGATCTGGCCTCCATGGCAGATCCTCTGGTGGATCTTTGCATGCATGGTATCACCCACTCTCGATGATTTTAAGGGCCCGTCTCGGCCCATGGGGTCGATTTGAGACGGAGTCGCAAGCCAATGAGAGGGTGTGATGTGTGTCGTCTCCCGGTGAGGCGGCTCGCTCCCCTCTCTTCCCCCTCCCTTCCTTCTCCCCCTCGTTATGGCGCCCTCATTTTTTTCCATGAAGGCCTGAGGATATATTCATTCCTTTCGAAGCCTATTTTTTAAAAAATATGAAACCCAATGAATGGGTATAGTCCCTCTCCCCTCTTCGTTTTGAATTTTAGACGGGGGGGGATGCGATGATTTTTCTGCGCCTATAGGCACTGTATAGATCCCCATATTTTTTCTTAAATATCTTATTTAATATGGAGTCAATGCTAAAAATATTGTCTTTGTCTCTATTTAAAGAAGGGAATATTTGACTTATTCTTGTGGTCTAAAAAGCGGAGTGTTATGGTTACTCAAAAGACTCGAAGCTAATCAGGGCAAGGTTCGTGGAATACCAGGAATGCCTACAATTAAAATGGAATAAAGCTTTTTTACTTGACGGAACTTCGTTTGTAACTTACTCTTGAAGAGTTATTCATTTTTATTATGGAGTAAAATGGTGTGCATTACTTGCACCATTTGAGGATATTGTATCATTTAAACTAAGGGAGAGAGGGAAAGCTAAGTATGGAACATCTTATTTCACCTGCCCATTCAATGATTTTGGGATTTATCCCAGGATGGCTGATTTCGTTTCTCTATGTGATTGTCGGTGTGGGCCTCTTTGCCTACATTATCGCAAAACGCCTGGCACCCCTCGTCAAGGCTGCGCCTGACAACAGCCGGTTTTCAACAATTCCGGCGCGACTCTTAAACGTTCTCATCGTTTGGCTGGGGCAGATCAAACAGCCCCGCTACATGTTTGCCGGTGTGCTCCACATCATGATCTTCTTCGGATTCATGACCCTGGCGCTCCGCACCTGCTCCCTTGTGGTTATCGGAATGTTTCCGGATTTTGCCCTTCCCGGTTTTGGTGCAGACCAGCCTATCGGGGCGGTCTACACCGTGGTGAAAGATTACGCGGCCACCATCGTTTTCCTCGCCTGTTTTGTGGCAGCCATACGACGTGGTGTCTTCAGACCGGCTCGTTATGCAGTGCCCGAGAAGTATGGTCATGATCATACCTCCGAAGCGGTCTTCGTATGCTGCATCATCATGGGGCTTATGCTCACCGAGAGCCTCTTCGAAGCCGTTCTTGTGGCTGCTGGTCATGACGCGTTCCTGGCGCCTCTGACTCTGGCTTGGGGCCTCTCCAAGCTCTTTGCCAGTGCACCCCACGGCCTGCTTCAGTTCCTTCATGTGGTGGCCTACTACGCCCATGATACTCTCTTTTTCTTCTTCCTCTGCTTCCTTCCCCTGGGGAAACACTTTCACGTCATTACCTCTCTGTTCAACGTGCTCTTCATGCGTGTTCAGCGTGGCAATATCAAGCCTGTGGTCTACGGCATCACAGCCGAAGGGCTGGATGATCTGACCTCTTTTGGTGTGAAGAAGATTGAGGATTTTACCTGGAAGCATATGTTGGACTTCTACACATGTGCCGACTGTGGGCGATGTTCCGATCAGTGCCCTGCCAACCTGGTGGGACGCCCCTTGTCCCCGCGCTTTATTACCATTAAAGCCAGGGACCTCATGTTTAAGAACTATCCTTTAAAAGGGGATATGCTGAAGAGCCAGCCCCTGGTTGGGTCTATCTACACCGCCGATGAGATCTGGTCCTGCACCACCTGTGGTGCCTGTGAGCAGGAGTGCCCCTTGGGTATTGAGTACATCGATAAGATTGTCGATCTACGTCGAGGCCTCGTGGACGAAGGCGAGGTGCCCCAGAGTCTCCAGAAACCCATGAAGGCCCTCGGCAAGCGTGGCAACCCATGGGGAAAAGTCGAGAAGAAACGTGCGGACTGGGCCAAAGACAAAGAGTTTGCCGCCGAGTGCAGCGTAAAAATCATGGAAAATGGGGACAGCGCCGACTCACTCTACTTTGTCGACTCGATCACCAGCTACGACGACCGCATGATCAACATCGCCAAGTGCACGTCTAAAATTCTGGATGCCGCCCATGAGGATTTCTTCATCCTCGGCAAGCAGGAGAAAGATAGTGGGAACGAGGTGGTTCGTTTCGGTGAGGAGATGCTCTTTCAGCAGCTGAAAGATCAGAACATCACAGCCATCAATGAGTCTGGGGCCAAGAAGATCATCGCCTCTGACCCCCACGCGTACAACGCCCTTAAAAACGATTACCCCGAACTGGAGCTTCCCGTAGAGCACATCTCCGAGGTGATCGTTCGGAAGATCAAGGATGGCACGATCAAGCTAAAATCCGTCCAAGATTCTACCAAGATTTACACTTATCACGATCCTTGCTACCTCGGCCGTCACAACGGCATCTATGATGATCCCCGTGACGCCATGGCTGCAATTCCTGGTCTTCAGATGGTGGAGATGAAGAAGAACCGAGATCGCTCCCTCTGCTGCAGTGGCGGGGGTCTCATGCTCTTCTATGAGCCCCATGAAGAGGAACGCATGGCCGTCTTAAGGGTTCAGATGGCCCATGAAGCCGGTGCCAATGTCATCGTCTGTGCCTGCCCGTTTTGTATGGTCAACATGGAAGATGCCATCAAGGTTGCTGGACTCGATGATCAGCTGGAAGCCATTGAGCTGACCGAACTCATCGAGCAGCACATGGAAAGATAATCACCCATATGGAAAGACGGCTCTGCCGCTTCCATCGATAATGTAATCGAGCCTCTATCTCGCCCCGGGCCTTTATTTGCCCGGGGCTACCAGATAAAAGATTGAAAATTCGGGTGTCTATTAACTTTTTGAGAGGAATAACATGGAAATCTTAGTATGTGTCAAAAGAGTTCCCGACTCGGCTGAAAACGAGATCGAAATGAACGCCGAAGGCAACGACATCGAGCGCGACGACCTGGTTTTCTCCGTTAACGAATGGGACAACTACGCAGTCGAAGAAGCCATCCAGATTGTTGATAAGGTTGGCGGTAGTGTTACCGTGGTTACCGTGGGCGATGACGAGTCTGATGAAGTACTCCGTCGCGAAATGGCCATGGGTGCTGCCAAGGGTATCCTCCTGAACGACGATGCCTTCGAAGGCTCTGACGCCAAGGGTGTTGCCACCATTCTTAAAGGATGCGTTGCCAAAGGCAATTATGATCTGGTTCTCACCGGTGCCCAGGCTGACGAAGGGGGTGCCGCTGTTGGTGGTATGCTCGCCGCCATGCTTGATTACCCCTATGCCTCCTTGGTTAACAAGGTTGAACTGGGTGAGGGCAAGCTGACCGTCAGTCGTGAGATTGAAGGTGGCAACCAGGAGATGAACAGTATCGATCTGCCGTGCGTTCTCTCTATCCAGACTGGTATCAACGAACCCCGTTACGTGGGTATTCGTGGTATCCGTCAGGTCTCTGGGGTGGAAATTCCCGAACTCAGCGCTGCTGATTTGGGTGTGGATGCCGCAACAGTTGGAGAGGCTGGCGTTAAGGCGAAGAAGGTAGACTACTTCGTTCCCGAATCTGGCGATGGTGCTGAAATGCTCGAGGGCAGCGATTCCGAGATTATCGCCAAACTCATCGAAATCCTCAAAGCGAATGGAGGGCTGCAGTAATGGCACAGGTATTTGCATATTTGGTACATAACGATGGGGTTCTTGATGATTCTGCAATGGAACTGGTCGTGGCTGCAAAAGCTGTTGGCGATGATGTAACAGCCATCGTCACAGGCTCCGGCATCGATGCCGTGGCCGACGCCGCCGCTCAGATCTTTCCGAAAGTCATTAAAGTAGACGATGCCGCTCTGGCCTATCCCAACGCGGAAGTGGTTCGAAAAGCCCTCGTCACTATCATCCCCAAAGGATCTGTGGTTCTTTTCGCCAACAACACCTTTGCTATGGACTGCGCCCCCGGCCTCTCCATTAAGATGGATGCGGCGTACGTTTCCGATATTATCGGTCTCGAAGCAGACGGCACCACCCTCAAGACCATTCGTCAGGAGTTTGGCGGTGAGGTCAACACCCACGTAGACGTGGATGCTGCCGATGGCGCCGTGGTGACCTTACGTCCCGGCACTTTCGCACCCGATGAGTCCAAGGCCGCTGGCGGAAGTGTTGAAGCCGCTGCAGCCGGTGATATGAGCGCCAAGCGTACCTTTATTGAGATCGTAGAGCCTGAGGCGGGTGATGTGGATATCACCAAAGCCGACCTCCTCGTATCCATCGGTCGCGGTATCGAAGAAGAAGACAATATTGAGATCGCTCATGAACTGGCCAAAGCCATGGGTGCCGGAGCCGAAGTCTCCTGCTCACGTCCCATCGTTGATGCCAAGTGGCTTGAGCCTTCACGTCAGGTAGGGACCTCTGGTTGCACCGTTAAGCCTAAGGTTTACATGGCGTGTGGTATCAGTGGCTCCTTCCAGCACATGGGTGGTATCAAAGGTGGCTTTGTTATCGCCATCAACAAGAATGAAAACGCTCCCATCTTCCAGGTGGCGAACGTGGGCATCGTCGCAGACATCCTTGAGTTCATTCCTGAACTCACCGAAGCCTTGGGCGATCTCTAAGAGAGCCGCGGGACTTCCCGCTCTCTTTATGATCTAAAAAAAGGGTGTATCGCGCGGTTGGCGATACACCCTTTTTTATTTGGAAATGAAAGGCGCTTTAGGACTCTGGCAAATCATAGCGGTCACCTGCTTTCGAGGTGTTTTTGCCGAAGTGGCTTCGCCACCGGAGGCCATGCGGCCAGAGTTTAGCCTCCGGCAGCCCTGCTGGGCGCCAACCGTTTGCCAATTTTTATGAGATGGGATTGCCAAACAGGCTTTCATAGTGGCCATGACGGGCCTTTGGCCCGTCATGGCCACTCATTTGGGGTCCAGGGGATCTATTCCCTGGCCGCCGGAGGCCCTTTTTCTGGTCACTTTGACCATTAGAAGGCATCGCTTTTTGTATGTTTTATTTTTGATCCGGCCCTTATCCTTTTACCTCTTCCCCTTCTTTATGCGGGCCAGCCATTCGGCCTGCTCTTTCTGATAGTCCTCTTCGCTCTGTTCCACCAAATGCGGGGGGGTACTTCCCGGCTCCGGGCACGTTCGATTCTCCAAGGATTTAAAAAATGAGATCAGGGCCTCTAGCCGTGGGGTGAGTGGGGTTTTTTTCTCAGGACGCGTCGGGGGATCCTGTTCTGTGAGAGGGTGCCATGGGTTCATTGTGTATTATCCTCTTTTCGTGTGAGCTGGGCGCGGGTCACGGCGTCTTTCCCAAATTTTTTACAGATGGCATCCACACTTTTTTCCACCTTTTCCCACTCTGTGTCTAAGGCCGTCTCCTCCGGGATGGCGGGAAAGAGCTCCAACTGGGTGGCGAGGATTGGGGCCTTATGGCTGAGGAGAGCGCAGCCCACACCTAAGAGCCGGATGCGCTCTCCCCGCCATAGGGCATCAAAGAGTGTGATGGCCTCATCATAGATGCATCCGGAGAGGTGGGTGGGACAGTTTCGTGTGGTTTGACGGGTGACGGAGCGAAAGTCGGCAAAGGTGAGTTTTAAGGTGATTCGTCTGGCAAAGAGCCCTTTTCGGCGAAGCTCTCTGGCCACCTCATCGGCCTGGGCGAGGATGCGGATGCGGATAGACTGGGGGTCGGTGGTATCTTTTTCCAGGGTGGATTCACAGCTGATGCTCTTGGACTCATAGGGCTCTGGGGAGACTCGCCCTGTCTCCTGCCCATGGGCCAGGGCCATGAGGCGGACCCCGGTATGTCCCATCTTCTTTATGAGAGCCGATTCGGGGAAGTTCCGGAGATCACCCAGGGTGGAGAGTCCCATTTCCTGGAGCCGGGCCAGGGTGCGTTGGCCTACCCCCGGAATTCGCCCCAGGGGGAGATCTTTTAGAAAGGCATCCAGATTTTCCTGGGTCACCACAAAGATGCCATCGGGTTTGTTGAGATCCGAGGCGATCTTAGCCACACATTTTAATGGGGCCACTCCGATACTGGCGGTGAGTCCGGTCTCCCTTTTCACATGATCTTTAAGGGTTGTGGCGATGACCTCTGGGGTGCCGAAGAGCCTTTCACATCCTGTGACATCAAGATATCCCTCATCGATGGATATCTGCTCTACGAGGGGGGTGTACTCCCGACAGATGGCAAAGACCTGGCCAGAGATCTCCTTATAACGCTGGCGCTGGATAGGGACGACCTGAAGGTGGGGGCAGAGCGTGAGTGCCTGAAAGAGGGGCATGGCCGAGTGGATGCCGTAGCGCCGGGCCTCATAGCAGGCTGCCGCCACCACCGACCGGGGAGAGTGGCCGGAGACGACCAACGGGGTGCCGCGCAGCATCGGGTTGTCCTGAAGGGCCACAGAGGCAAAAAAAGCATCCATATCGAGGTGAAGAATCATGAAAAAAGAGCCTTCGTTGATGATGTTTGGTCTGAAAAGGGGCTTTATAATCCTCTGTTTCCAACCACGCGTGGCAGATTATAGTCCTGGGGATGTTCTTGATCCACGGTATCACTGCTTCTGCCTCTTTTCAATCCATGCAGTGAGGAAAGGGAATATTGTAATATATCAGATATTTTATATCATATCCGAAAAAGGAACCAAAATCTTCCCAGGGGATCTTTCTATTTTTGAATAATCGTCGGGGGCTCTCTCGCACGGGGTGGTTTCCCGTTCCTACCCAGGCTACATCATGAGTGGGACGCCTGTAATACCTTCGAATCATGCGCTATTTCTATTTTATAGCCCTTGTGTTTCTGGGATTTTAAACGTCCCTTACGGGGTTAAGGGAACTCCCGCCGTAAAATATTACAAATTTGTTGCTATCCCCTTTATTTTTCCCTATCACTGACCCTATGGAAGCATGCGAGAGACGGACTCGCCCTATGTTGTCCATCACCCTGTGACGGTAGGGGGATCTCTACCGATCGAAGCCCTCTCATGCGCTCATGATGCAGATGTTTCTTTGCATATTTTGGGGGGGTGACCATTCCAGAGCCTTTGGGAGACGGCATGAAACGCCTGAACGAGACGAGACTCTTCTTTGAAATCAGTAACGCCCTTCACGAGCACCGCGACCTCAAAAATGCCCTGTACAATGTGTTGAATATCCTCGAAGAGGGGATGGATATGGAACGCGGTACCATCACGCTTCTGAATCTACGGCGCAATGAAATCAGCATTGAGGTGGCCCATGGACTCTCCAAAACCGCCATGCGCAAAGGCAAGTATCGGCCTGGCGAGGGAATTACCGGCAGTGTCTTTGAAAAAGGCGACCCGGTCTCCATTCCCAAGATCAGTGAGGAGCCTCTTTTTCTGGATCGTACCGCCTCACGGAAGCACAGCGGGGTGGAGTACTCTTTTTTTTGTGTCCCCGTAAAGAAGGGGAAGACGGTCATTGGGGCCTTGAGTGTGGATCGTCCTTTTGAAAAGGATTTTCCCCTCACCCAGGGTACCGAGATCCTCTCCGTGGTGGCCACCATGATCGCTACCCATGTGATTAATCTCGAGAAGATCAACCGAGAGAAGGAGAAGTTGAAAGAGGAGAACACCCGCCTACGCACAGAACTGGAGAATAAATACAGCTTCACCAATATTATTGGTAACTCCAATAAGATGCGTGAGGTGTATCAGATGATCTCCCAGGTGTGCAAGAGCACCGCCACGGTCTTGGTCAGGGGAGGCAGTGGGACGGGTAAGGAGCTTGTGGCCAACTCCATTCACTACAACTCCAACCGGGCCAAACACCCCTTCATCAAGGTCAACTGCGCGGCCCTTCCAGAAAATCTTATCGAAAGTGAGCTCTTTGGCCATGAAAAGGGGTCATTTACCGGTGCGGTGAGCCAAAAACACGGGAAGTTTGAGCTGGCTCACAAGGGTACCCTCTTTTTGGATGAGATTGGCTCTATTAGTTTGGATGTTCAGGTCAAACTGCTCCGGGCCCTGCAGGAGAAGGAATTTGAGCGCGTCGGGGGGCACCGGACCATCAAGAGTGATGTGCGTATTATCGCCGCCACCAATAAAAATCTGGAACAGGCCGTCTCCGATGGCAGTTTTCGGGGCGATCTCTACTATCGCCTCAACGTCTTCCCCATCTTTCTCCCCCCCTTGAAGGAGCGTAAAACGGATATTCTCCTCCTGGCCGACCATTTCCTAGAAAAATATGCCCGAGAAAATGATAAGGAGATTCGTCGCATCTCCACACCGGGTATCGATATGCTGATGAGTTACCACTGGCCCGGCAATGTCCGTGAGCTGGAGAACAGCATTGAGCGCGCCGTTCTCCTCTGCAATGAAGGGGTGATTCATGGCTACCATCTTCCCCCCACCCTACAGACGGGCACCGAGTCTGGAACCCTTCCGGCCAAAACCCTGGAAGAGGCGACAGCTAACCTGGAACGGGAGATGATCATCGATGCCTTGAAGAATACACGGGGTAATATCACCGCCTCGTCGGAGATGCTGGGGACCACGGTGAGAAAATTTTCTTACAAAGCGCAGAAGTATGGCATTCAGTACAAAGATTATCGGTGAGTATTTGCTACATAGGGGCTTAGTATCCCAGGAGCCTGGGCGCCAGTCCGAGATCCTGGGAGACCGCCACGCGGACATCGGTGGCGGGGCCTCGTTCGTCTAAGGTGATGGCACACCAGCGGCTCTTCCTGTTAAAGAGGAGGATCGTTGCAGGGCGTGATGAGAAGGCCGTGATGAGGTCCCATCCATGTCTCTTTAAGTCCCCTCGAAAAAAGAGGTCCATGGCCGTTTTTGAGACGCGGCCCGTGTAGACTGAAATGCCCACTTTCCCATGTCGGGTCTCTATGAGTGTGGTGTGATTCCAGCGTTCAGATAGTTCTCTGGGAATGAAAATATCCATGAAGGGGGAGGGGTAGGGGACGGTTTGTACCCTTTTGGGGGCCTTATACGGGCGCGAGTTACGGGTGTAGCCTGTTCTTCTCTGGGCCGTTTCATAGGGAGCCCCACAGGCGGTGAGGCAGAGCGCGCCCATTAAAAAGAGCCCCATTCCTTTTTTGCATCTTTGGAGTCGTCCCAGTCTCTCTCCCCTGTGCCGTCCCATTATCCCCTCCTCCCCCTTTTTGTCCTTAGGTGGCCCCGACCTCGGCGGGTCTTTTCATTAAAAAGTATCGTAAATATGAGATCCAGGGATCATGGCCCTGGCCGCCAGAGGTGTTTTTTAAAATGATTTGGAATCACGCCCTTTTTTTGGGGCGGATTCCCTCGATCCAACCGGACTTCCGGTGGATTATTTTTTTATCTATAAAAAATGGAGATGATCATGACTGATTTTATCCTCGATCCACGTCTCCGGCGTGATTGTGTGAATTTGGGAACCCTTTATGGACTTCACCTGCTTCTAATGAACAACCATCGCGTCCCCTGGTTTATTCTGGTGCCGGAAACCAGGGCGACGGAATTTTATGAGCTGGAGCCCTCCTTAAAGGCGAGTCTCTCCAAGGGAGTGGAGGCCCTCTCTCGTCTTCTCAAGGAGAGTTTTTATGCCGAAAAACTGAACATTGCCACCATCGGTAATATTGTCTCTCAGATGCATATCCATGTGGTGGGTCGTTTCTCCGCCGATTTTTGCTGGCCCCATCCCGTCTGGGGGGCCTCCGGCGGTGTTCCCTACGAGGCCCCCGAGTTGCGGCAAGTGATGACGACCTTAAAGAGCGCTCTTCCCGATCTCTTGATCGATACTCCGGAAGCGCCGTAGTTTCCATGGCCCTCTCCTTATTATAAGGCGGGGGATGCAAAGATCTGCGTCACCTCTGCCCGGCTGCCGGTGGCCCGGTCGGGAGTGAGGCTCAGGTGGTGGGTGATACAAGAGAGGGTATCCGTATCGGTGTGGGTCACGTAGATAAGGGTGGTCTTCCCGCTATGACCCACCTTATCGGCCAGGTCGAGAACAAAACGGCTGTTGGCATCATCCAGCCCCTGGCAGGGCTCATCCAAAATGAGTACGGGGGGGGCTTTGATCATGGCTCGGGCGATGAGTACCATGCGCTGTTCTCCTGAGGAGAGGGTGCGCAAGGGGCGATCTTTTTGTCCCGTCATGCCGAGTATGGAGAGCCAGGCAAAGGCCGCCTCTTTTTCTATAGCCGAATATTTTCGATAGGTACCGATGGAGTCTGAGAGACCGGAGAGGATTGTGGAGAAGGGTGTGGCGGCGGCACGGTAACCAATCTGTAGCTCCGAGGAGAGGTAGCCGATCTGTTTTTTGATATCCCAGATACTCTCCCCGCTCCCTCGCCTCTGGCCAAAGAGGGAGATGTCATTTCCATAGGCTTTGGGGTTGTCCCCGTTGATCATGGAGAGGAGGGTGGATTTTCCCGATCCATTGGGACCGGTGATCATAAAGTGGTCCCCTCGGCGAATGGTGAAGCTGATTTTATCCATCACCGCATGGCCGTTGTAGGCCACCGAGACATCCTTGAACTCCACCAGGGTTTCTCCTCGAAGCGAGGAGGGCGTTTCTTTATGGGAGACGAAGCAGGTCTCGGGAAGTCCGATCGGCGTCACGGGGCGAGAGGATCCATGGGAGGGCCGGGTTGCCCACTCCTTTCGTGGGCCGGAGAAGAGCAGAGAGCCTCTCTCCAATTGCGCCACGTGGGTAACCCATGGGGCCATCTCGGCCTTACGGCCCAGGATCATAACTGGGGTGACTCCAGATCGGGAGAGGGTATGAATGCGTTCCCCCAAGGCACTCACGGCCCCCTTATCGAGACCACAAAAGGGGTCGTCCAGTATCAGGAGAGAGGGGCTCTTCATGAGTGCCCTGCAGATCAGGGCCTTTCGAATCTCTCCGGTGGAGAGGAAGCGAAGGCCGCGATGGAAGAGGGGGGCGAGTCCAAAGGAGTCTCCCAGGAGGCGAGCCTTGGCCTCATCTCCCCCCATCTCCTGGATGAAGGAGAGGGCTGAGCACCCGGCATCGATGCGGTCAAGATAATCGGTATCATCGTTTCTGATCTCTCGCTCGATGGTCGCCAGATGCTCTTCGAAGGAGATATGCCCCACCTCCCTGGGTTGCCCGGTCACGACACCTTTCGTGGGATGGGTCTTACCGGCCAGAAGTTTTCCCAGGGCCGATTTTCCAGACCCATTGGTTCCCATGATGGCCCATACCTCCCCTCGAGAGAGGGTGAGGGTGATATTCCGAAGCCAGGCATCCCCGGCAATATGATAATCCACAGCTGTTAGTTTCATGTCCATGGGGCGTTTATATCACAGCCGGGATGATAATCCAGGGGAAGGTTCCGATAATATGGGTCACAAGGCGTCAACCATCGTGGACTCTCTTCGTATATGGGAAAAAAGTTCCTTTCCTTTGGCTAACTATGCTTGAATCTGGGGGAGATATGTTATTTTCTGCCCATAAGTCCTGGCTGTGGGGGGGTCTATTTTATCTGTACCTGAAAATTGTTCCCGTAATGGGGGTGTTTTTTAAAAATTATCCCCATTATTTTGGAAAGATGCTGGTATTTACCCTTAATTGTTCATAACTTTTAGGGTATTTTTTTGCACCCAGGGGCCTTCTGTTTTCTCAATTTATGGTGGACGCACTCTGGTATATGGGAGGGAATCGGAAGGGCAGAGCATCTCTGGGACCCGATTTTCGATAGGATTACCCATAACAGTCTCCCTAACTGCCAAATAGTGATTCATATCTTTTTTATTTTTTTAAAAAAATGGGTTTAGTGATGGATATCTCCTTAATTTGTCGGATAAGACTGGGTAAATAATTATATCATCGGGTTATTTTTTTGAAAAAAAGATTATTTTTAATAAAAAGCCTTTTTTTTGTAAAAAATAATGGAAAAAACCCCTCTATTATTCCCAATTGTTCATAACTTTTGGGTGCGTGAGGGGTGGCTGGTTCGCCCCCTTTTTTATTTGCACACCGCCCCGAGGGGTGGTATTGGTCATACCAAAATTTAAAATGGGAGTATTGGTATGACCAAAATAGAGCCCGGAGAGCGTCTCTTCGAGACCGTGATCCGTTCCATGACCCGCCGCATTCGGGATGGAGACTGGCCCCAAGGGAGTCGAATCCCTTCGGAACGTGCCCTGGCCGAGAATTTTTCCGTCTCTCGAAGCTGTATCCGGGAGGCGATTCATGCCTTGTGTGAGCAACAGATCGTGGAGACGCGTCGGGGGGCGGGAACTTATGTCTCCCATCCGGATGAGTCATCTCTCTCGGAACGCCTCGCCCAGGTGATCCCCTTGAGGACCGAGCGCATCGCCGAGATTTTTGATGTCCGCCGTATCATAGAGCCCCAGCTCGCCGCCCGGGCGGCGCGTCATATCACCGAGGCGCAGCTCGTACGATTGAAAATTCTCGTGTATGAGCAGGAGAAGCGGGCACTGACCGGGGAGACCACCGAGGATCTGGACCAAGAGTTTCACCTCTGTCTCGCCGAAGCCTCGGGAAACGGAATCCTCTTAAGTGTGGTGAAGAATCTCACCGCCATTCTTACCGAGTCGCGTACCCAGGCCCTTCAGACCCACGACCGGAGTTGTGCCTCGGTGCGGACCCATGTGGCCATTATCGAGGCCTTGGAGCGTGGAGACAGCCAAGCCGCCGAGATCGCCATGCGGCTTCATCTTGAAACGGTGGAGTGGGCCGTATTTGGTGGGGAGACGATAGAAGGGCGGTGTTAGGGAATATCTACCGCCGTGGGTGGCATATATTTTATCTATTGGGAGATGGGCCGGGGGTCTTATGGCCTGTCGCAACGAATCATCGAAGGAAAGGATGGGAAGAGATGTTCACATCGTTTATGATCTACGCAGTTGTGGGGGCCATTGCAGGTATTCTGGCCGGTCTTTTGGGGATTGGGGGGGGGCTGGTAATTGTCCCCATGCTGGTTTTTACCTTGACCCTTCAGAATATGCCTCCGGATCTCATCATGCACCTGGCCTTGGGCACCTCTCTGGCCAGCATTATCTTTACCTCGGCCTCCAGCTGCAGGGCCCACCATAAACGGGGGGCGGTGCACTGGGATGTGGTCAAACGCATCACCCCCGGTATCCTTGTGGGGACTTTTGGCGGCTCTTTTGTGGCGGCCCTTCTGCCCACCCAGGTCTTGAAGGGGATCTTTGTTATTTTTCTCTACTACGTGGCCACCCAGATGATTCTGGGCAAGAAACCGGTCGCCTCCCGTCAGATCCCTGGAACCTCGGGTATATTCGGAGCGGGGGGGGTGATCGGGGCCTTCTCCAGCTTGGTGGGCATCGGAGGGGGGACCCTCTCTGTCCCCTTCCTCACCTGGTGCAATATCCCCATCCGTCATGCCATCGCTACCTCCTCGGCCATCGGCTTACCCATCGCCTTGGCGGGCAGTCTGGGGTATATCGTGAACGGTTTAGGTGCCTCCAATCTGCCCGATTTTGCCTTGGGTTATGTCTATTTCCCCGCCCTTTTGGGGATCATCAGTCTCAGTATTCTCACCGCCCCGGCAGGTGCCCGCCTTGCCCATACCCTGCCCGTAGCGAAGCTGAAGCGTCTCTTTGCCCTTCTTCTCTATCTCGTTGCCACGCGGATGCTCATCAGTGTTTTTTAATGAGAGGTCGGATCTTCTACGATTTTGTAAGTCCGTAGCCGGTTTCACCGTGGAGGGTTTGATCGAGGCCGATCATCTCTGACTCGGCATCGATGCGAAAGCCGATGGTTTTTTCGATGCCCACGCAGAGAATTAAGGTGACGCTTCCTGCCAGGAGGATGGTGACACCCAGGCCGGTGAGCTGGACGAGGAACTGGTCAAGAGAGCTCCAGGCTCTTCCCTGGATGGCCGAGGCCTCGGCCATCCAGCTCCCCCGAATAAAAAAAGAGAGCATGAGAATCCCCAGTCCGCTGCCCACGCCATGAATACCGAAGCAGTCTAGGGAGTCATCGAAGCCGAGTCTTGTCTTGAGGGTGAGAACCCAGTAGCAGAGACATGAGGAGAGGGCACCCAGGATGAGGGCCCCTCCGGGAAGTACCACCCCGGCCGCCGGGGTGATGACCACGAGCCCCGCCAGTATTCCCGATACAAATCCTAGGGCCGTGGCCTTCTTGTAGATCCATGACTCGATGACGAGCCAGGCCAGGGCTCCCGAGGCGGCAGAGATCTGGGTCATGGTCAGGGCTCGTGCGGTATCGAGTCCACTTCCTAAGGTCGATCCGGCATTGAATCCGAACCACCCCACCCAGAGGAGGCCGGCACCCATCATGGTCATGACGAGGTTGTTGGGGTGAAAGACGGTCTTGGGAAACCCTTGCCGGGGGCCGAGGTAGAGGGCAGCCACGAGGGCACTGACCCCTGCGGAGACATGGATGACCAGCCCGCCGGCGAGATCGATGACCCCTTTGGGGCCGTAGTTGAAGAGCCAGCCGTCCGGGGCCCAGATCCAGTGGCATAAAGGGGCGTAGACGAAGAGGAACCAGAGGGTGATGAAGGCGATATACCCCTTGAACCAGACCCGTTCGGCGATGGCGCCACTGATAAGGGCCGGTGCGATGATGGCAAATTTCCCCTGAAACATGGCGATGATGTATTCGGGGATGCCATGGGTGATGGTCTCATCGATACCTGACAGGAGAAAAAAATCGGAATTCCATCCCCAAAATCCCCCCAGAATACTCTTTCCAAAGGTGAGACTGTAGCCGCAGATCACCCAGAGAACACCGATGATGGCTAAGGATACGAAGGTGTGCATCATGGTGGAGAGGACATTTTTGGTGCGTACCAGTCCCCCATAGAACATCGCGAGACCGGGCACCATCAAGAGGACCAAGGCCGTGGAGACCAGCATCCAGCTGGTGCTGCCCGTGTCCACCCCGTGGCCGCTTAGGGCAAAGGCGGAGTCTTGAAGGGTGAGGAGTGCCGCTAGTGTCATCGTCGCCGTGCGCTTTTTCATCTCATCTTCCTGTCTTTAGGGTCATCCCATGGGATGCCAGGACACCGTGTCGTGACATGTCAGGATATCTATATCAATATCCATGCCACACTATAAGAGATGAGATTTTTTCTTGTGATTCAAAGCGCTTGGGTCTTATTGGCGAGAAGTCTATGGCGTGGGGAGGCTTCTCATTGTTACATTTTTGAGGGTTAATTCTCGCCTTTATTCCGTTTATGTATTTTTTTGGTTCACCCCTCTTGGTTTATTTTTTTGAGTCGTTTGCTCAAGGCGGGTTGGGAGATTCCAATGAGACGGCAGGCGATGGATTGATTTCCCTTGCCTCGTTTCATCGCCTCTTTGACAAGAAGATCGGTGATCTCCTGGAGGGGCGGTAAGGGGGTAGAGGCGACAAATACCTCCGCCTCGTTCTCTGTCTCTCCCTGTGTCTGGGATGGGCGTGTTAGGGTCATAGCCCCCATTTTTCGCTTAAAGCTATCCAGGGAGAGCATTTTGGATTTGTGGGTGCTCACCGCATCATAGATCATAGCCTGGAGCTCACGGACATTGCCGGGAAAGGCGTAATTGGAGAGAAGGGTCTCCAGCTCTTGGGGATAGGTGGGTCGTCTCTTCCCCATCTTCCCGGAGGCCTCGTCGAGAAAGTGGCCCAAGAGCAAGGGGATATCATCTCGCCGCTCCCGTAAAGGGGGAATGTGGAGATGATGGGCACAGAGGCGGTAGTAGAGATCTTTTCGAAAGGTCCCTTGGCTCTGTTTTTTATCGAGATCCTGATTGGTGGCCACCACGACGCGGGCGTTCATGCGTTTGGGGCGATCGCTTCCTAAGGGGTAGTACTCTCCATTTTGAATCAGGCGGAGCAGCTTGACTTGGGAGGTGATGCTGAGATCTCCGATCTCATCCAAGAAGAGGGTACCGTGGGCCGCCTGCTCGATCATGCCCTTGCGCAGCTTATGGGCGCTGGTAAAGGCCCCTAAGGCGTGACCAAAGAGGGTGTCGGAGAAGACGTTGTCATCTAAACCGGCCACGTTGATGGAGATCAAGGGGCCGGTGGCCCCACTGAGGCGGTGGGCGGTATGGGCGAAGAGATCTTTTCCCACACCGCTCTCCCCCGTGATGAGGATGGGCATGGAGCTTTTGACCACCGATTCTAAATACTGAAAAACGGCTCGCATGGATTTGTCACAGGTGCGGATATGCTCGAAGGCATCGGGGTTTTCCAGTCGGTCATGGAGAAGACGGCTCCGTATCTCCAGGTGCTCCTGGGTCATCTCCACCATCTGGATGGCGCGGTTGACTCCCCGTACCAGGCGGTCCTCCTCATTGGTCTTGACGTAATAGTCGTATGCGCCCATTTTAATGCACCGGACCGCCGGTTCGATCTGGTTGATGCCACTGATGATGATGACCTCGACCTCGGGGTGCTCCTCGATGATTCGTTCGAGGAGTGTGTCTCCCGATATGTGGGGCATATTCAGATCGAGGAGGACCAGGCCGAATCCTCCCTGGGCGATAATTCCCATCACCTCACGGCTATCCTGGCAGCGCACGATATTGTTGATACCGGACGAGCGTTCCAGGGCAATGGAGAGGCTCCGGATAAATGGTTCTTCATCGTCGACGATGAGCACCTTAAATGAGGGGTATCGTCCTTTGGGGTGGCTCACGGTTGTGTCCTTTTTATAATGGGAAGAGAGAGGGAGACGGTGGTGCCCTGGTCCGCTTGGGACGAGAATGCCAGGAGGCCGTCGTGTTCTTTGACGATATTTGCCGAGACGGAGAGGCCCAAGCCGGTGCCCCCAGAATCTCTTTTGGTGGTAAAAAAGGGATCGGTGAGATGGGAGAGGTGGGCCGGATCGATGCCTGCGCCGTCGTCGCAGACCTCAAGTACCATGAATGTATCCCGGGGAAAGGTGTTTAGATGAATACACTGGTCCGGCGAGGTCAATGCCTGGCAGGCATTTAAGATCAGGTTGACCACCACCTGTTCAATGCGCTGGGGGTTGCCGTACACCTTTTTTGAAGACTCTGTACAGGTTACCGAGAAGGCATGGGTCGCTTTTTTAATGGAGTTGTCCACCAGCCGTGTGGCGGCATGGACCACGGCGTTTAAATCCACGGGTTCCATCTGTCGGGGGTTACTGCTCCGGGAGAAATCACGCAAGTCCTCCACTATATGTTTGATCCGTTTTCCCCCGGCGTGCATATCCGAAAGCATATGGGGGATCTCGTCTCGCATGCGTGTGTACTCCAAGCCCCCCACCATAAAATCGCCATGGCTGTGGTAGTATGCATCGAGGATGGGCCACAGATCTTCAAAAGAGTCCATGATAACCGGTGTATTGAAGAGTACCAGGCTGTTCGGGTTGTTGATCTCATGGGCCACGCCGGAGACCAGGATTCCCAGAGAAGCCATCTTATCCGCCTGGATCAGTTGCTGTCCCTGAAGGTGGATCTCCTGGGTTCGGTATGCCACCTCCTGTTTTAAGGCGTGGTTCCATATGAGGATGCCCCCCATGATGAGGATAAGGGGGACAAAGACCCAGAGGCTCAGCTTGATCGTCTGGGCCAGGGATAGGGTCCGGGGTTCCAGGACCCCCAGCCATTTGTCATAGATCTCATCATAGCGGCCGGTATTCTTTAAAATAGAGAGCCCCTCGTTGAGTCGTGCCAGGAGTTCGGCGTCCCCTTTTTTTACCGCGTAGCAATACTTGAAACTGACGGCGGTCTTGCCGGAGGTCACAATGTTGGAGAGCCGGTGTTTCCGGCCCAGGTAGAGGCCCGGCAGGTTTGCCACCACGGCGTAGTCGTGTTTGCCTGAGGCGAGAAGTCGCAAGGCGTTGGCATGGGTGTCTGCCAGTTTTACCTTGATACCACCGTGTTTTATGAGGTTATCATGCATGGAGCCCGCCTCCTGGACCACCACCTCAAAGCCCTCTAAATCTTCGATATTCTTGGCGCGACGCGATCCCTTTCGGTAGAAGATGGATTGATGAATCAGGGCGTGGGGGACAAAATCAAAGAGGATCTTGCGCTCTTCGGTGAAGACGGTTCCCGGCAAGACGTCGACCTCACCCGTCTCCAGGGCGGTGCGCATCTCACGCCAATTGCCCAGACGAATCTCGATATTGAGCCCCATCACCTCGGCGATGGCTTGGGTGAGCTCTACGTTGTAGCCGGCCGGTTTCCCCTCGCTGTCTAAGAATTCATAGGGCGGATAATAGTAATCTCCGCCCACGATATAAATTCTATTGGAGTCGACGGGGGTTAGGGCACAGGCGGTGGAAGGGGGGTAGAGGGAGAGTATCAGGAGGCCAAAAAGGAGCCCGGTGTATCTGATATCTCTCCTTGAAAATATCCGTTTTATCTGAGAAAAAAAAGTCACCGGCATCCCTTATGGTCTTAAAATAGTGGCGGTTCGCGTCTCCATGGTTATGGCTCGAACGGCATGCTATGTCAATATTCGAGGACCCTTCCATGGCCATTGACTTGGTGTCGATGCCGCTCCTATTTTTTTAGTCGGGAGATTCCGGTTTTTTAAATTTTTAGTCATCGCTTTGTCTTGGGGGATAGGGGGGCCTCTCTCCCCTCCTTTTATCCGTGGGTATCGAGTGCCTTGAGGGTGTTTTTTTTAAAAAAAAAGGGGCCTAAAAAATTTTCCCCTTACGGATGAAGATTTTTTAGGCCCCGTACAGGAGGGCGTGGTGCTCTATCTATCCCCCCCCCTTTTTTGTAGAAATTTAGGCGACTCTATGGGCGTTATTATTCCAGATCTCCATGTCCATTTCGCCTTCGGATTTGGCCACGGCACAGGTAACGGCCAGGTCACCGGTGACGTTTAAGGCCGTACGTCCCATATCCAGAAGGGCGTCAATACCAAAGATCATGGCATAAGCCGCGGCGACGGCGGAACCGGGTTCCACTTTCAGCCCCACCGAGTCCAGGACCATGAGCAGCATGATGGCGCCGGCGCCGGGGACACCCGCCGAACCGATGGAGATAAGAACGGCCGTAGCGATGACCGTCAACTGCATATCGAGGGCCAGGGGGGCTCCGATGGCAAGGCTCACAAAGATGGCGCAGACGCCCTGATAAATGGCGGCACCATCCATGTTGAGGGTGGCACCCAAGGGGAGAGAGAAGGAGTAGACACCGCGGGAGATACCCATGTTCTTTTCGGCGACCTCCATGGAGACAGGCAGAGTGCCTCCGCTGCTTCGTGTCACAAAGGAGGTGACGATGGCGGCCCGGGCCCGGGCGAGGAATTCGAAGAAGTTAATGCCATATAGTGTCAGGAGGCCACCATAGATAAAGACAGCGTGGCAGATAAAGGCGATATAGACAGTGAGGGTCACCATGGCCAGGGGGCCAAATGCCTGGGCTCCCTGCTTCCCGAAGACCACCGCGATGAGGGCGAATACCCCGATGGGGGCCACCTCAAGAATCCAATTGACCACCTTGTACATCACCTCGGCCCCTCCTTCGAAGAAACCGTAGACAATCTGGGCCGCATTCTCAATACGTGGGTCGTCACTTTCACGCAGGTGAGAGAGACCGATGCCGAAGAAGATGGCAAAGAAGATGGTGGGGAGCATCTGTCCCTTGGTAATGGCCCCAAAGGGGTTGGTGGGAATGATATTTAAAAGGGTATCTATCATGGAAGGAGGGGTCACCATTTTTCCCGCAGTACCGGCGATTCCCACGAGTTTCATAGACTCCCCGGGGCTGAAGAGGTTTGCGAAAATAAGGCCGATGGCCACGGCAAAACCAGAGGTGAGCAGGTAGAGAAAGAGAGCCTTCACCCCAATACGACCGAGGCGTGAGGGGTGGACACTGGCCGCCCCGACCACCAGGGTAAAGACCACCACGGGCATGACGATCATCTTTAAAAGTCTGACGAAGGCGGTACCCAAGGGGCCTACTGCGGCGATCTTGGGGCCGAACACCATGCCGGCCGCTGCACCCAGTATCAAACCGATGAGGATACGAAGGAGGAGGTTTGTATTAAAGTACCAACCGAGGCAGCCCGTTTTTTTATTGTCTTGTTGCATTGATGTTCCCCGCTTTTTTAATAAATTATATTTATTTTATCTGTAAATTTTATTGAATACTAAAAAGCACATATAATGCCAAGTTGTCAGAAAATATTATAATTACCTTAATTAATAATGAATAATAATAGATATTTCCCCCTTTATGTGCCCTGTAAAGGGGTATAACCTTTTGGGGGGTGAGATGGGGTATTGCGATTTGATTCGGTGTGTTGAACCTGTACCCTTCGCGTTATATGCGCCGGTAGGTTATATGGGTTTGCAGGGCTCTTATGGAAGGGGCAGGCAGGGCAGAAGGGCGTGAGGCTTTCACGCCTTAGCGCTCTTCATTCTCTTTGTTTATTCTATGTGTTATCCCTTAAAAAATTGTATCGGTGCGCTGAAAAAACATCGCCTCCGGCAGCCAGGGAGTGTATCCTTGAATCGCTAGCTTTTCCCATGGGAGGGTTAGTGGGCCTGTCGGCGAAACAGTTTTTTTGGGGGCTTTTTGATAGAAAGAGCCGCCGGCGGCCGTGCCGTGAAAGCGTGCCTCGGGAGGCCATGTCTAGGCCCAAGCCTTTGAAAAAGTTGCCAAAAAAGCTTTCATGGTCACTCGCTTGGGGCCCAGGAGATTTATTCCCTTGCCGCCAGAGGCTGGCGTTTTTCACGCCCCCTTTAACCCTAGAAGGCAGACGCTGAATCGTTACAGAAAATTTACCTTTCTTATTGGAGGCGATCCCTTATGAATTTTCAAAATGCCACCCTGCCCCAGGGAGCAGAATTGGCCGGATCCACACCGGTAATGGATGAGCACACCATCGCACCGGGTATTCTTGCCAACCATATGGCGCCCAAAGGAAAGTGCGGTTTTCTCGTGGTGATGGAAGGGGCCTGTCAATTTGTCTGGGAGGATGACCCTCAAAATCCTCTGGATTGCGATCCCCAACACCCTGTGGTAATCTTTCCCGAACGGTTTCACCATGTTGAAATCACCGGCCCTGTGAGGCTCAAGGTGGAATTCTACTCCCTTCCCCTTGCACTGGATGGCTTCGATGACGACGCCTTGCGGCCGGGAGATCCCTTTATCTAAACGAGGCGGACGGGATTTTTCTTAGGAAAGGCGCGTTCGCCGATGGATTTTATTCATCACTTTTTGGTCGGATCTTTGCCCCAGAGTGCGTGGTGTGATATCTCACTCGCCTGACCCGCTGGGGCCATGGATCCTCTTTGAGGCGTTTTGCCATGATCCTCTCTTATCCTCCCCTTCTCTGGCGTCTTCTCGGCTCGCTCCTCTCGTGGGGGCTGCTTCTCATCCCGTCCATGGCAAGTGCCGCTCCGCTTCCATCGGCAGATACCCTTGTTCGGGATGCCTTTGAGTACTGGCGTGGAAGTGCCTCCACGGCACGTCTCACCATGACGATTCATCGTCTCTCCTGGAAGCGGACCGTCTCCATCGACGCGTGGACCCAAGGCGAGTCCGAAAGCCTTTTTGTCATCCGGGCTCCGGCCAAAGACAGGGGCAACGGGACCCTTAAAAAAGGGCGGGGAATGTGGATTTATAATCCAAAGGTGAACCGGGTGATCAAACTTCCCCCTTCCATGATGAGCCAGAGCTGGCAAGGGTCCGATTTTTCCAACAACGATTTGGCCAAAACCGATAGCCTGATCCACGACTACACCCATACCCTTAAACATCACACCACCCATGGTGGGCATACGATTTACACCATCAAATCCACCCCCCATCCCGATGCGGCCGTTATTTGGGGGCAGATTATCCTCAAGATTCGAGATGATCATATCCTCCTTGCGGAGACCTTCTTCGATGAGGCCTTGGAGCCGGTGAAAGAGATGGTCGCCTCGGATATACGTTCCGTGAGCGGTAAATCGTTTCCCATGGTCTGGAAAATGGTCCAGGTTGAATCCCCAGATCGGTATACACGTATGGTGTATGAGACCCTTGCCTTCAGCCAAGGGCTCCCCTCCCATATTTTTACCCGGGCCAATCTTATCTCCTCGGGCCGGTGAGGGGCGAACCTGGCGAGTCCCTTTTCCCTATGGTGTTTTTTTCCATGCTGTTCGAGGCAAAAAATGAACATCGATATTGCATTGGCATGGCGGAATATATGGCGAAATTCGAGACGAACGGTATTGACGGTATCGGCCATTGCCTTTGCCGCCTCTATTCTCGTCTTTATGTTGTCATTCCAGCTCGGAACGTATGGGACGATGATCGATGCGTCGGTGTCGATGCGCACCGGCCATGTGCAGATCCAAGCCGCCGGATATTTGGCAGATCAGGAGATACAGTTGGCCTTCTCCTGGGACGATGCCACAAGAAGGGCTGTGCTCGATGGCGATCCGCGTGTGGTGGCGACGACGCCCAGGGCCCACGGTTTTGCCCTCATCGCCAGTGACAAACGGACCTATGGTGGCATGGTCACCGGGGTGGATCCAGTACGTGAGAAGAGTGTCTCCACCTTGGCGGCCATCGTGAGGCGGGGGCGGTACTTTGAACGGTCGGATGGGGCCCTTGTGGGCGAGATTTTGGCCCGCAATTTAGACGTGGACGTGGGGGATGAGCTGACCCTTCTGGGGCAGGGGAGGGATGGATCGGTGGCGGCTACGGTGGTGAGGGTGGACGGGGTCTTCGCATCGGGTATCGATATGTATGATCGAAACGTGGTGCTCCTCCCCTTGCCTTTTTTTCAAGATCTCTTTTCCATGGATGGTGGGGTCCATGAGGTGGCTATCCGGGCGCGGAGCTTGGGGGATGTGGCCCTGTTGAAGCGGGACCTGAATCGTCGATTTAGCGCCCTGGCCGGTGGGGGCCCCCCTCCTGTGGTCCTTGACTGGATGGATTTGACTCCCGGCCTCCTCCAGAGTATCCAGATGGACCTGGTGAGCGGCCTTATCATGTATCTGATTCTCATTATTGTGGTGGCATTTAGTATCTTGAATACCTTTGTCATGGCCATTTTTGAGCGTACGAGAGAGTTTGGGATGATGATGGCCATTGGCATCTCCCCGGGACGGCTCATGCGTCTGGTTTTAACAGAATCTTTTTTTATGACGGCGACGGGGCTTCTTCTGGGTATCATCTTCGGGGTGGGGGTGACCCTCTGGTTTGAGCGGTATGGGATTCTCATCCCGGGCAGTGATGAGATTATGAAAGCCTACGGTATCAGTGGCCGCCTCTATCCTAAGCTCTCTCTTCTCTCCGTCCTGGCCGGTCCCTGTGCCGTCCTTGTGATTACCCTCTTGGCCGCTTTTTTTCCCGCCCTTAAGATACGGACGATGACGCCTGTGGAGGCGATGCGCCATGTATAGAGAGCTGGCCTGGCGAAATATATGGCGCAATCCGAGGCGCACCCTGGTGATTCTCACCGCCGTGGTGATCGGGATCTGGAGCATTATTTTTTTGAGGGCCCTTACCCGTGGTATGGAATCCGAGATGCTGGCCAGTGGTATAAAAAATTTGACCGGTCATATCCAAATTCAACAGCCTCGGTATGTGGATGATCCGGTGGTGGATTACTCCATGGATGCGGGGTACCCTCCCATGGACGTCATTGCCCCCCTCCTCCCTTTGGGCAGTGCCTGGGCCGGGCGCGTTCGCGTGGGGGCGGTGGCCGCCAACGCCCGCCACTCTGGTGGCATCACCCTTGTGGGTATCGATCCCTTACGTGAAGCATCGGTCTCTTTCATCGGTGGCGCCATCACCGGAGGGCATTTTTTTGGAGGCTCTGATGGCAATTCGGTGCTCGTGGGTCGTGCCCTCCTTGAAAAATACGAGACCATCTTGGGGCGTAAGTTGATTCTCATGAGTCAGGATATCCATGGAGAGATCGTCTCCCGGGCATTTCGTATCACCGGGATCTTTGATAGTGATATGGAGAGTGTGGAAAAAATGTATCTCTTCATCCCCTTAGAGGCCGCGCAATCCATGCTTGGCTTGGGGAAGAGGCTCTCCGAAATTTCGATCCTGCTGACGGATACGGGGCATGAGGTCTCCGTGGTGGGGCGTATCACCCCTCTCTTAGATGATAGCCGCCTAGCCATAACCACCTGGCAAGACCGCCTCCCCATCCTCGCCGCCTATCTCAATCTCTCCGGATCTTTTATCTATATATGGTATGGGGTGGTCTTCATCGCCATGGGGTTCGGTATTGTCAATACCACCCTCATGGCAATCTTTGAACGCATGCGGGAGTTTGGTCTCATCCGGGCCCTTGGGGTGAGTCCGGGAGGGATCATTGGGGGCGTGATTCTCGAATCTTTTTTTCTTCTCCTTCTGGGACTCCTCGTGGGCAACCTGTTTGGCATGGCCACCGTCTTTCTCGTGGCGATCCATGGTATTGATCTCTCCGCCCTCTCCGCCGGTACCGAGATGTGGGGCATGCCCCGGATTATTACCCCCATGCTGCGATGCATGGATCTTTTTATCGCCAATGCGGTCATCTTAATCCTTGGGCTGGGGGTTAGTCTCTATCCGGCCATCAAGGCGGCCCGTATCACTCCGGTGGAGGCATTGCGATATACATGAGGCGGATATGGGCGACCATTGCCTGTGGCGCTGAAAAAGTTATTAACAATGGGGCTATTTTTTGGATAAAAAAGGCCCTTTTTTAATTTTTTTTGTTTTTTAAAATAAATTTAGGGGGGATCTGTGGGGGAGAGTCCGTTTTATACCAGAAAATAAGGGGGGTTTTGTATGATACGGGGTAGGGGAGCTGGGGAGATGGCGCTTTAATGATTTATGGCCTGGTTTCTTACGCTTTTTTCTGGGGAGGCCCCGGTGGTGATATCACCATGGTCCCCCTCATCCGGTATGAAAATTAATGGGTGTAGCTTTTTTTCCAGCTATTTCGGGATTTCTGACGATAATCATTTAAGGCGAGAAAAAAGGCCCCCACGGAGAGTTCTGCACAGTGAAAATGATCTTCTTCCAGGGTTTTTAGGAAATCCGCCACCTTTTCGGGGGTTACCTCCCAGGCCGATTCAAGGGATCCCCCTTCTGTCATGGAGGCCACCGTATTGGCACAGGCCACTGTGTTGAGGCATCCGTCAATCTGAATGGCGACGTGTTTCAAGGTATCACCGTCGATGGTTAAAAACATCTCCACCGTATCTCCACAATCTCCCACACGTTTGCCATAGCCGTCGGGGTTTTCGATGCGTTCTAATCTCTCATAGCTGTACGCCATCTCGATAAATTCGTCGGAATGGTTACCCAGAAAATTTTGCTCGTCATGATCCATGATTAAAAGACTCCGTTGACCTTTGATAATATTCCGGAAAAGAGAGTGATCTCCTCTTCAGATAGGGCCACTGCCATCGCTTCGGTGAGGCCCGCATGAAACGTATGGTGACTCGAAAGTTTTGGGCGTCTGCCTCGTCTGGGTAGACGATTGTTGCTTCGTCTATATAGACGATGGCATCGGGGCGGAGATCCCTTTCCTTCGGCTCTTGAAGAGGGTCTTTCTTCTTTTTGAGGCGATCCACCACAGTCACTGTCTCTGTGGACACCCTTTTTTTGAGCTTCACCGGGTCCGGGGGCTTTAAAAAGCCTGCGGACGTAAGGTATTCCCCGAGGGATGAATGCCAACAGGGCCAACGGTGAACCCATACCGAAGGAAACAGCCTGACTTCGGCCAGGCGAGGGGTGATTCCCCTCTATGTTCTTCGCAAAGGGACGTAACCAACCGATTTGCCCGGCATATAACGAGGGTATAATGAGAGTACAGTGACATTTGTTGCAATAGCATAAATAAAAAAAACTGCAATGGATTTTATAGCGTTTCCTCTGACCTGGATGATATTTAGAGATGGGTCTTTGGGGGAGAATAGCTTTACGGAGGGCTATTTTTCCCGTTTACTTTTTGTTGTACGGACTGATTTTATGTTTAATATTGATCAATGAAATATAGAATATTGAAGTGATATCTATCTGTTGTTTAACGCTATTTTGAGCGATTTTTTATTCCCTATTTATACCCTCCTTTTTTAATTATTAGAATACGGAGAAATCATATTGAAACATTTCCGGATCCCTATCTCTATTCTGGCCGCATCTATTTCACGGATTCTATCCTCTCTTATCTTTGCCACCTGTCGTTTTGAAATTTTTGGAGATGAGACCACGGGTTCGTTTCGTCCAAGCCATCCGAGGGATAAGGTCCTTTATGCCACCTGGCATCAGCGTCTTATTCCCTATATTTGGTATTACCGCTTTAAGAAGGTGGTGGTGATGGCGAGTATGAGCCGGGATGGCGAGTTGGCCTCACGATATGTGAGGGCTTTTGGGTGGATCCCTGTGCGGGGTTCTTCCAGGCGACGGGGCCGGGAGGCCCTGAACGAGATGGTTCCGTATGTTGAGAAGGGACACTCGGCGGCCTTGGCCTGTGATGCCCCCACAGGCCCGGCCTACGTCTCAAAGATGGGGATCGTCTCTCTGGCACAGAAGACGGGGCGTCCTATTCAGGCGGGTGTCTGGGGGTGTGATCGTTATTGGACCTTGAGAAGTTGGGATCGTACCCGGGTTCCCAAGCCCTTCTCCCGAATTTTACTTATGTTTGCCGATCCCATTTATGTGGCGAAAAATGCATCTCACGATACCTGTGAAGGGGTTCGAAAACTCTTGGAGGAGCGTCTCAATACCATGATGAACGCCGTGGATCACTGTATTGCATTGGGATGTCGCGATGCTGAGAAGATTGATGGCCCCATGCCGTTAAGGCAAGCGATCCCAGCTAAGCATCGATAAATACGTTGTAAACATAGTATTTTTGTAGTTATAAAACGATGAGAATAAATTGACATTGAAAGTTCCCCCTGGTACGATTGGCCCGTTTGCATTTCCATGTGTGGTGATTTTAGGGGAATCACGATTGAAACAAGACGGCCGTACCGAGGCCAGATAAATAGAGATTGGCCCGTCATGTGACCGTCATTGATTGGGAGAGGAAAGAAAAAAATGAAGAAGATCCGAATTTCGACTCTGCTGGCTGCTTTTGTTATCTCTCTTGCTGCGGTAAGCCTCCTGTGGGCAGGTACTGCGGTTGACGATGAGTTCGTCATGAAGACCACGGAGTATACAAAGCATAAGTACCATGCCGTGCCTTTTACCCATAAGAAGCATACGACTGATTATGATATCAGCTGTGGTGAGTGCCATCACGATGCCTCGGGTAAGTCCTTGGAGCTGGCCGCAGGTGATAATGTGCAACGATGTATTGAGTGCCATGATAAGCCCGGTAAGGCACCCAAGAAGGGTAAAAAGAAGTTGAAGGGCAAGGCCAAGCTTCAGTATCACGCCGAAGCGATGCACGCCAACTGCATTTCATGTCACAAAACGTTCAACAAAGATTTTAAAAAGAAGAGTGGGAAGAAGAAAGGCCCTGCCCCCACAAGTTGCAAGAAGTGTCACCCCGGTGGCAAGATTAAGTAGGTCGTTTTAAGGTATTTCTTAGGATTTGAAAGGCGCTCCTCCATATGGGAAGAGCGCCTTTTTTTATGTCCGTTTCTTGGAATCCTTCAGGAAGAGGGAGACGTCGCGCCACTGCTCTTTTTCTGTGCGGTCGGCTGTCTTGGCGTTGCGGGATGAGACGAAGGTGAGCTCAAGACGCATTTTTAGGTAGTTGATGAGACGATCGGCGGCCAGATCCCCTCTCTTTACGGCATCGATGACGTTGCACTGGGGTTCATGCTGGTGGGTGCAGTCGTTGAAGCGGCAGCCGTCGGCCAGTTTGGTGATGTCGGGGAAGGTGTCGGCCACGCCCCCCTCCTCATCGGAGAGAGAGATCTCCCGGATGCCGGGGTTGTCGATGATCATGCCACCGGACTCTAAGAAGATCATATCCCGCGTGGTGGTGGTGTGCATCCCTTTTCCGTCGAAGTCACTCACCTCGCCGACGATGCGGATCTCTTCCCCCACGATGGCATTGACGAGGCTGGATTTACCCGCACCGGAGGAACCCATGAGACAGATGGTTTTTCCTTCGGTGACGTAGGGGAAGAGGGCCTCTACCCCCTCTCCATCGATGGAGGAGATGAGGTGGACGGGCACCTCCAGGGCCACCTCCTCGACTTCGGCCTTGAAGGGGGCGGGGTCGTCGTGGAGGTCGGCTTTGTTGAGGATGACCACGGGGACCATATTGCTGTTGTAGATAAGGGTGAGGTAGCGCTCGATACGCCTCAAATTGTAGTCTCGATCGAGGCCGCAGACGATGAAGACGGTATCGATGTTGGAGGCGATGACCTGTTTGGCTTTGGGTGCGGCGTCTAATTTACCTCGGCGTCCGGCGGCTCCTCGTACCAGTTGGTTTTTTCGGGCGAAAACGTAGGTCACCACGCCTCCCTTTTCGATGACAAAATCACCGGGGACGGGAAAGAGGGTGTTCTTTCCATGGCCGCGTACAATACGGCCGAGTGCCTTCACCACCACCTCCTCGTCTCCGTCGTGGATGCGGACGTGGTTCTTCTGCAGGCCTGTGACGCGTGCAATACGACCGTCGACCTTTTCTAAGGCCTTTTTCTGCTCTTCAAAAAAGGGGTCCCATCCCATGGTGGAAAGGTGCATCTGTTGTCATCTCCTCGGTTCGCGAATGCTCTTTTGTTATTCGCTTTGGGCTGCGCCCGGGTGAATGCTGTGGGTGTGTGTAAGGTTGGGGCCTACGCATCTTGTCGTCGCCCCGGAAGGGGCACAGGGGGCAATCTGAAAAAGCACAGATTGTCTCTCGTGTCCGTAGAAAAGCCCTATTATACCTCATTTCCAATCTTTTGTGTGCCGTCTTCTCTTCGCTCTTTGGTGTTGCGAGAGATTTGAGTGATATAACCAAGGGCGTCGGGTGTCAATATTTTCTCAACCCATGAGCCAAGGAAATGAAATCACCATGGATTTTGATGCGATCATTGTCGGGTCAGGGGTGGTCGGGCTTGCCCTGGCGGCCCGCCTGTCGAAACGATTCTCCCGTCTCCTTGTGATCGACAAGGAGACGGGGTACGGCCGGGGGATCAGCAGCCGTAACAGCGAGGTGATCCATGCGGGGCTCTACTACCCGGAAGGTTCCCTAAAGGCACGCCTCTGTGTTTCGGGGCGAGACCGGCTCTACCGCTTTTGTGAGGGGCATGGTGTGCCCCATAGGCGGTGCGGGAAGTTGATTGTGGCCACCTGTGAGGCGGAGATTCCAGAGCTGGACCGGCTCATGGCCAACGCTCAGGCCTGTGGGGTGCATGACGTGAAACGGCTCACGGCGAAAGAGGCGGAGGTGATGGCTCCGGGGGTTCGTGTGGTGGCGGCCCTCTTCTCACCCTCCACCGGTATTGTCAGTGCCCACGGCCTCATGAGGCGGCTGTATGGCCAGGCGAAAAAAAGGGGGGCTCTCTTCTCCTTCGAGACCGAGGCGGTCGCTGTGTCAAAGGAGGCCCATGGGAGTCGCCTTACCCTTCAATACCGTGATGGCCGCCGGGACTCTTTTACCACGGGTATCGTGATTAACGCGGCGGGCCTCTTTGCCGATCGGGTGGCAGGGATCATGGGGGTTAAAGAGGCGGTGGCCGCCCTTCACTGGTGGAAGGGGGAGTATGCCATTTTGGATTGTCCTCTGGGGTCCCTCACGACCCTGGTCTACCCGGTGCCAGAACCGGCCACCACGGGTCTGGGTATTCATGCCACCATCGCCCTAGATGGGACCGTTCGCTTGGGCCCTAATGCCCTATATATGAGCGAAAAAATAGAGGATTATAGGATGAGCCCCCACCACCTGGATCATTTTCACCGGGCCGCCCGAAGGTATCTGCCAGGGATCATGGCCAGTATGCTTCGCCCGGGGATGGTGGGTATTCGCCCCAAGCGCCAGGCACCCGGTGATCCCGTGAGTGATTTTCTTATCCATAGCGACTCCGGGAGAGGCCATGTCCACCTTATAGGTATTGAATCTCCCGGGTTGACGGCTTCCCTTTCCCTGGCAAAAGAGGTGTGTAATGGGGTGATTTTCCCGTGAAAGGGGACGGATCTTTGGGCCTTAAGGCGTTTGTTTGAAAGGCGAACCATGGACATCAAGAGGAGGCACGGGTGAGACTCACCGTACTTGTAGACAACACGACCTGTATCGATCGCTATTTTTTAGCGGAACCGGCACTCTCCTTTTTTATCGAAGCGGAGGGGCAGCGGATTCTCTTTGATTGCGGGTACAGTGATATCTTTTTGAAGAATGCGGCCAAGATGGGCATTGATCTGCTGGATCTGGATCATCTGGCCTTCTCCCATGGCCATGCGGACCATACCTGGGGCTTGGGGCCTCTGATGCGGGCTTTTTCCGAGGCAGGCATCGAGGGGCGTCCCCATCGGAGACCCGTGGTGACAGCTCATCCGGATCTCTTTGAGACGCGGATGGAGAGAGGCATGGGGGAGATTGGCTCCCTGGTGTCATTTTCGAAGCTAAAGGCCCATTTTTCTGTGAATCTTGAAAAAAGGCCGGTACAGCTGACGGAGCGTCTCTGGTTCTTGGGCGAGATATCCAGGGAGAATGATTTTGAGGCCCAGGAGCCTATCGGGACCATTGATGGCACACCGGACTGGGTGATGGACGATACGGCATTGGCCTGGAGAGGGGAGGAGGGGCTGGTGATTATCACCGGTTGTTCCCATGCTGGCATCTGCAATATCGTGGCCCAGGCGAAGCGGGTGTGCGGGGAGGAGCGCATCATTGATATTGTGGGGGGGCTTCACCTGCTCTCTCCCGCCCCTGCCCAATTGGCTGGGACCCTCACGGTGATCCAGTCTTTGGGGCTCTCCGCACTTCACGCCTGCCATTGTACCGATTTTTTGTCACGGAAAGCCCTGGCCGATGTGGCGCCCCAGAGGGAGGTCGGCGTGGGTCTTGTCCTGACCTACCCATGAAGATGGCCTTCTTGAGGATCGTTGCCCCTTTTTTTATCCCAGGATGACGCAGTTGCGCCCCTTCTCTTTGGCGTCTTTCAGGAGTTGGGTGCACCGGTTGAGGCAGCTGTCTTTGCTCTCGCTGGGGGTGTGGCTGGTGACGCCTGCACTCAAGGTGACCTGGGAGGGGGGGGTACCCCGATGGGACCTCTCCTCCACCATGATCCGGACGGCCTCTACCACCTCCACGGCTCCCATGAGGGGTGTGTCGGGAAGCAGCAGGAGAAATTCGTCGCCCTCCCAGCGCCAGATGAGGTCGTGGGCCCGGAGCCTGTTTTTAAAGAGGGTGGCCAGGGTGACGAGAAGGGCGTCACCCGCGCTGTGTCCTTGGGTGTTGTTGAACTCCTGGAAACGGTCCAGGTTGCAGATGATGAGGGACAAGGGGCGTTTGCCTCGTTCGTGCCGCGTCACCTCCTGGTGAAATCGTTCTGTGAAGGAGTGACGGTTGAGGAGGCCGGTGAGGGGATCGGTGACCGCCTCCCGGGTGAGTCGCTGGGTGAGGGCTTCTCTCTCTTCGATTTCATGGCTCAGGGCAGAGCGGGTCTCCATGAGGGCGAGGTGGTTCTCCATGGTATATTTACATTCGGTGAGCATGGCCCGGTGGACTGGGGTGTGGGATACGGTATCCAGTACGCAGAGTGTGGCAAAGAGGCTGCCGTCGGGTCGACATATGGGCTCTGCGAGAAGGGTGATAAGGCCCGATTCCTTCACGGCAATGATCTCTTCAAAGGGTGTGCCGGGGTCATTTTGGATGAGGCGCCGGTTTCGGATTGCCGCCACTCTTTCCATCGTATCCTCTGCGGCGGTGGTGAGTGTCTCTAAGCTGATGTGGGGC
>JABXKT010000082.1 GCA_013619155.1 Desulfobacteraceae bacterium | reverse complement strand
GCCGCCGGAGGCTGGCTTTTTACGGTCACCTTAACCATAGAAGGCACCGCTTAAATCGTTAATAAAAAAAGACGCGTTACATGCCCGTATTTATGTTCTGAAAAAAAAGGGGGGATTGCATGAAAGGACGGCTATTGATGACCCTACTTTTTAGCCTCTTCGTGGTCTCTGGGTGCTCCTTTCATAAACGGGCCGCCCCCGAGGCCATTGATGAGCTGGTATCGGACCTGGTTATGGAGGAGGGGGAGAGGTCGCGTCCCTTGGTGGACTGGTGGCTCTCTTTTGAGGATGAGGCGCTCAATAAAATGGTGGCTGAGGCTTTAGTGGAAAATGCCACCATCGATCAGGCGGTGGCGGGGGTGAGAGAGGCCTCGGCCTATCTGGCGAGGCAAAGAGCCGCAGACCTTCCTGGTGTTAACCTGACCGGCTCTGCGGGTCGGTCTCGTACCGAAGGGGTCATGGCCGGGGTCTCCAATTCGTGGAACCTGTCGGCGGCGGCTGCGTATGAGCTCGATGTCTGGGGCAAGCGGCAGGCCCTTGAGAACCAGCGACGTTTGGATCGGAACACCTCCCTGGCCACCCTTTCATCTGCCATGATTTCGGTATCGGCCCAGGTGGCTGATATCTGGTACCTGCTGGTGGAGCGTAAGGATCAGCTCACCTTGGCTGAGGAGCGGGTGGCCTTGAAGAGAGAGCGATTGGCGCTTGTAGAGCGTCGCTATGGTCAGGGAACGGTATTGGCCGAGGCGGTCTACGGGGGGCGCAATGAACTGGCCTCCGAGGAGGTCAATCGTGTGGGGTACCGAGCCGATATGGCGGTGGCCGCCCATGCCCTGGCCACCCTTCTCAACCGGAGACCCGGGGCCTTAGAAGAGATCACCCCGGGATTACCCCAGGCCACCTTTCCCCGCCTCCTACCCCTTGGAGACCACCCCCTCTCATCGCGTCTCATCCTTGGACGGCCCGACATGGTCCAGGCCATGAATCGGGTAAAAAAGGCCGATGAGGCCGTGGCCATCTCCCTGGCCGACCGCTTTCCCACTTTTAGCCTCACCGCTGGATATGGCCGGGCCGGGTACGACACGGGCAGCGGGCCCGTGTGGAACGTCGGAGGTAATTTGCTGGCCCCTATTCTGGACTGGGGGTCCCGGAAAGCACAGGTAAGGGCTGACGAAGCCGCCTTTGATCAATCCCTGGCCAGCTATCGCGCTGCCGCTCTTTCCGCCTTCCAGGAAGCGGCAGATGCCCTCTCCAACTATCGTCATGGCGAGATGGCCGTCTCCCTCTTCGAGGCGGCTCTGGACGCGGCCCTCTCCACCACGAGCTATGTCCGAAAACGTTACTTAGAGGGTGCCTCGGACTATATATCGCTCCTCTCCGCACGTATTTCAGAAAATGACGCAAAAAGCCGCCTGATCGCCAGTCAGCGCGTTCTCCTCTCCCATCGCATCGGCCTTGCCCGCGCCCTGGGAGGAAGTTTCAGCGATAGTTGGGCGAAATATTGATATGCTTTCACCATGAAAAGGGAGCGAAAGATCGGCCTCCGGCGGCGGGGTGTGCCACCTCGACAGCAGGTTACGGATGCGTTTTACCCCTCGTGCCTCGGGGCAAATTACATCCGTCTTTGATTCTTCGGTGAAATCAAAATTGACGTGATGATAGCTGTTTTGCGAGCCCGCTTTTGCAAATCAGGCAAAAGGTTGCCAAACAGGTTTTTATAGTGACTGTAACGGACCAACGGTCCGTTACAGTCACACACGTGGGGTCCAGGGGATTTGTTCCCTGGCCGCCGGAGGCATGTTTCTTGGCCACTTTGGCCATAGAAGGCCGGTTTTTTAGACGGTGTCACTCTTTAGTTCGCCATGGACAACACATGCAAGGGGGCGATGCACTATGAACGATGATGGGCAGTGGGTCGAGACAGAGGCGGCGGATGATAAGGGGGTGGCCCGGTTGAAGTGGCTGTTGCCTGTTGTGATCATCGCCGGGGGGATTGCCGTCATGGGTGGGATGATTCTCGCCAAGAAGGCCCCGGAGAGAACGGTGGCTGTGGAGCGGGGGCAGTTTGTGGAGACGGCTCCGGTGGTGCGGGCCGAAGGCCGGGCCCATATCGTGACCCACGGCACGGTGACCCCCTTTCGGCAGATGGGCCTCGTGCCCCGGGTATCGGGGTATGTGGAGACGGATAATCTGGAGCCGGGGCGTTTCTTTGCCAAAGATGCGGTGCTTTTTACCCTGGATACCGAGGATTATCGCCTCGCCGCCGTCAAGGCCCAGGCTCAGGTGGTGCAGGCAGAGCTTTTTCTAGAGGAGATTCGATCCAAGGCCGCCTCGGCACGGCTTGAGTGGGCGCGCATGCCGGGGCGTGAGGCCATGACACCCTCGCCCCTGCTTCTTTACGAGCCTCAGATGGCCGCCGCAGAAGCGCAACTGCAAGGGGTTCGAGCCGATCTTACCGCCAGGCGCCTCGATATACGCCGATGCACGGTGACGGCTCCCTTCGACTGCCGGGTTCTGGCCGAAACTCTGGCCCCGGGCCAGTTTGTCTCCCAGGGTATGACGGTGGCCTCCCTTTTGGGGACGGGCCACATGGATGTGGTGGTGCCGGTGACCGCCGAAGAGCTTGCCTGGGTGGCCATGGATCGGGCCGAAGTCGTGGTGAGAGCCCGGAGCGGTGGAGACTCCCCGACCTGGAAGGGACGCTTGGTACGGCGTCTGGCGGATGTGGATGCCGATGGTCGCATGGCAAAGCTTCTCATTCGGGTGGCCGACCCTTACGCTCACGACGCCCATTTTTTAATGCCCCATATGTATGTGGCGGTGGATATCCTGGGACGGGAGATGGCTAACGCCCTGGCGGTTCCCTTTGAGGCCCTGGTGGATGGCGCTCAGGTCTATGTCCTATCCCCCGAGAAGACCCTGGATGTTCGAGAGGTGACCGTCGTGCGTCGTCAAAGGGAGCAGGTGCTCGTCTCAGGAGAGCTCTCCGAAGGCGAGCGGGTCATTACCTCAGGCGTGGCCGGGGCCGCTCCGGGCATGAGGCTGAGGCAATGGGAGCCGTGATAGCCATGAAAAAATCAGTCTTCTGGCGGCCGGGCGTGTCGATTTAATCGGAAAAACGCCTATTTTAGGCGTTTGCACCTCAATATATGGCAGTCACTGTTTACAAAAATGAGACATACAGCGGATCGTCCCTGCCCTATATTTTAGGGCTATGGCAAAAAAAGGATAGACGAATTTCATAATAATAGCGCTGTGATTTGCCTCGAGGAACGAGGGGCAAAGCGCAGCGGTCACTCGCTTTCGAGGTGGCTCACCTCGCCGCCGGGGGTATCGCTTTTTGTATGTTTTATTTTTACTCCGGCACTTAAATCGACAGCCCCGGCCAGGGACTGGGCCCCAGGACCCCAGGTTTGTGACTATGACGAGCCAAAGGCCCGTCACAGTCACCATAAAAATTTTTACAGTGTCTCTTGAGAAAAAGAGCGCCGGAGGCCGTGCGGTGAAAGTTTAGCCTCTGGCATCCCTGCCGGGGGCCAACCTTTTAAAAAAGGTTGATAAACAACTATTTTCAAGCCCCTTTGGGTTTAAGCGAAGAATCAAAGGCGTATGTGATCCTGAGGCACGAGGGGGAAAGCGCATACGCTACCCGCTTTCAAGGTGTTTTTGCCTCACGTGGCTTTGCCACCCTCGCCGCCGGAGGCATTTTTTTACCGACCTTTAAGCATAGAAGGCCATCATGAAAAAATGGATCGAATGGATGGCCACCAACCATGTGGCCGCAAATCTTCTGATGATGGTGTTTGTCGTCGGCGGGATTGTGAAAGGCTTCGGGGTGAAGCAGGAGGTTTTTCCTGAAATCACCCTGGACAAGATTCAGGTGGAGGTCTCCTATCCCGGGGCCGGTCCCGAAGAGGTGGAGGAGGGGATCATCCTTAAAGTCGAGGAGGCGATCTCCGGCATCGACGGTGTGGATGAGCTTTCCGCCCAGGCTTTTGAGGGGAGAGGCAGCGTCACCGCCGAGCTGCGCTCCGGCATGGATGCCAACGTGGTGCTCCAGGATATCAAGAGCGAAGTGGACCGTATCACCACCTTTCCCGAGGATGCCGAAGAGCCGGTGGTGAGCAAAATATTAAACCTTCAGGAGACGGTTTCCGTGGTGGTCTACGGGGATCTTCCCGAGCGGACCCTTCGGGAGCGCGCCGAAATGGTGCGGAACGAACTCCTCGATTTTCCGGAGATCACCCAGGTGGAGCTGGGAGGTGTGCGCCCTTATGAGGTGACCATCGAGGTGTCGGAAGAGAGTTTAAAACGCTACGGCCTGACCATGGAGGCGGTGGCCGAAGCCGTTCGTCAGGCCTCCCTGGACCTGCCCGGCGGGACGGTAAAGACCCGAAGCGGTGAGATCCTTTTACGTACCAAGGAGAAGCGGTACAAGGCGATAGAGTATGCCGATATTGTCATTCTTCGAGGGGAAAATGGCGCCGTGGTGCGCTTAGGGGATATGGCCACCCTTAAGGACGGCTTCGAAGATACGGGGACCTATGCCCGATTTGACGGCAAGCCCGCGGCCATGGTGAACGTCTTTCGTGTGGGGAACCAGAAGCCCACTGAAATATCCGATATCGTCGTGGATTATGTGGAGACGACGAATCGTCTCTGGCCGGATTCCGTGCGGGCCGCGGTCTGGAACGACACCAGCGAACTGCTGGAGAGCCGCCTCAACCTCTTGAAGAAGAACGCCTTCCTTGGTCTCTGCCTCGTTATCATCGTGCTGGGTCTCTTTCTCGAGCTGCGTCTGGCCCTCTGGGTGATGCTGGGTATTCCCATCTCCTTTATGGGGGCCCTCATGCTGATGCCGGGCTTTGGTGTCTCGGTGAATATGATCTCCCTCTTTGCCTTTATCCTGGCCCTGGGCATCGTGGTGGACGATGCCCTCGTGGTGGGGGAGAACGTCTTTGCCCACCGGGAGAAGGGGAAGCCCTTTTTACAGGCTGCCGTGGATGGTGCCTCGGAGATGGCGGTGCCGGTGACCTTCTCCATCCTCACCACGGTGGCCGCCTTCCTGCCCATCGCCTTTGTGGGGGGGACCATGGGCAAGTTCATGGGGGCCGTGCCCGTGGTGGTGATCTCCCTTCTCGTGGTCTCCCTTGTGGAGTCTCTCTTTGTGCTGCCCGCCCACCTCAGCAAGGGGAGCGGTCGTCCCTTGACGGGTGTCATCCTGGGGCGCATCGATAGCGTCCGAATTTTCTTTGGCGAGAAGCTGGATCGATTTGTGGGTGGTCCCTATAAACGGGCGCTCAGTCGTGCTCTGACCTATCGCTACGCCACCCTGGCCTGTGGTATTGCCCTGCTTTTTATCAGCGTCGGAATTATACGCTCCGGGCTGATCAAATTTACCTTCATGCCCGAGGTGGAGGGGGAGCGGATCACCGCCGCCCTTCAGATGCCTGTGGGTACGACCTTAGAGACCACCGGAGCTCAGGCCCAGAGGCTCATGGAAACGGCCATGGCGACGGTGGCCGATGCCGATGCCGGACGTCCCGAAGAGCCCTCCATCTTCCGGCATGCCTACGCCATCGTGGGCGGCTCCATCGCGGAGATGGGACCGGCCCATGGCGGGGAGTCCGGAGCCTCGGCCACAAACATCGCCCAGGTGGCCCTGTTTCTCTCCAAGGCCGAGGATCGGGATTACCCCATTGGGGATGTGAAGGAGCGGTGGCGCAAAAAAGTGGGGGAAATTCCCGGTGCCGAGTCCCTCACCTTTACCACCAACCTCGTGCGTATGGGGGCCAATATCGATGTGGAGCTCCGGCATGTGGATTATCGGGTGCTGGAGGCGGCCGCAGAGGATGTGAAACGTTACGTGGCCGGTTTTCCTGGGGTGAGCGATATCGAAGATAACTTCTCTAAAGGCAAGGGAGAGATCAAGTTTACCCTCACCGATGAGGCGAAAACCTTAGGGGTCACCGAGGCGAATTTCGCTCGGCAGGTACGGGGCGCTTTCTTCGGCAGCGAGGCCCTTCGCCTTCAGATCGGACGAAACGAGGTGAAGGTGAAGGTCCGCTATCCCGAAAAGGAGAGGCGGCTCATCGAGACCCTGACCTCCATGAGTATCCGTACACCCAAAGGGGGGGATATCCCCATTGCCCGGGCCGCCCACTTTGATCGAGGTCGGGGCTACTCCACCATCACCCGTACCAACCGAAAGCGGGTGGTGAACGTCACCGCCACCGTAGATTCCAAGGCGGGCAACGCAGGAGAGATTAACGCCGAGATCCGTGGAACGCTGCTTCCCGAGCTCATGATCCGATACGATGGCCTCTCCTACGGGTTCGCCGGAGAGGAGAAAGAGAAGCAGGAGTCCTTAAGCAGCCTGCGGGAAGGGTATCTTCTCGCCCTGTTTGCCATCTACGCCCTCCTGGCCATTCCCTTTAAAAGCTACGCCCAGCCGGTGATCATCATGTGTGCCATCCCCTTTGGGGTGGTGGGCGCCATCTTCGGACACCTTATTATGGGCTATAACCTCAGCATGCTCAGCCTCTTTGGCGTCATCGCCCTTTCGGGCGTGGTGGTCAACGACTCCCTTCTCATGATCGATCGCATCAACACCAACCGGGCCAAAGAGATGGCGATCCTAGACGCGGTGATGGAGGCGGGGCAACGGCGATTTCGTCCGATTTTGCTTACCTCCCTCACCACTTTTTTTGGTCTCATACCGATGATACTCGAGACCAGCGTTCAGGCCCAGTTCCTCATCCCCATGGCCATTAGCTTAGGCTTTGGTATCCTCTTTGCCACCCTCATCACCCTCATCCTCATTCCAGCCCTCTACACTATATTAGACGATGCGACGGGGGACTCGGAGGTATAGGGTCACGGCGGCAGATCGGCGTCCTGTTTTTTAAAGGGGGTGTTTGTAACTATTCAGCCTCAAAAAAAAAGCCTCCGGCGGCCAGGGGCCCCGTCCCCGGCCGCCGGAGGCTTTTTTCTTGGTCACTTTGACCATAGAGTATGGCTTTTTTATCTACACAGTGAACTGACCCAGCATTTTTTTGAGTTTTGCAGCGAGGTCCAGCAATTCGCCAGAGCTCATCTGAACCGTTGTGCTGCTCTCCGTCATCTCTTTGGCATGGGTGTGGACCTTGTGGATATCTGTGGTGATCTCATCGGCGGCCCTGGAGCCTTGGGCCACGTTTTCGTTGATCTCCGTTAGCCCCAAGGAGGCCTGGTTGACATTTTGTGAGATCTCATGGGTGGTGGCCGCCTGCTCTTCGATGGCGGTGGCCGTGGTGGAGACGATCTCGCTGATCTCATCGATGATCGTGGTGATCTCCTCGATGGACGCCACAGAGACGGTGGTGGCCTGCTGGATGCCCCCAATTTGATTTCGGATATCGAGGGTGGCCAGGGCGGTGAGCCTTGCCAGTTCCTTGATCTCTGTGGCGACAACGGCAAATCCTTTTCCCGCCTCTCCGGCCCGTGCCGCCTCGATGGTGGCGTTTAAGGCCAGAAGGTTTGTCTGATCGGAGATGTCGGTGATGGTCTCGGTGACTCTGCCGATTTTTTGGGCCGCCTCTCCCAGTTCGGTGATTTTATTGCGGGTCTGTTTTGCCTGGGAGACGGCCGTCTCTGTGATAGAGCGCGCCGATTCTGTATTTTTAGCCACCTCGTTGATGGTGGCCGTCATCTCTTCGGAGGCGGCGGCTACCATGGAGATGTTGGTGGATGCCTGGGCCATGGCGGCGGCAACGGAGTTGATGCTGGTGCTCATCTCTTCGGATGCGGTGGCAACGCCTTCTGTTCTATGGGATGCCTGGTCTGCCCCTTGGGACATCTGTTCGGAGATGGCTGCCAAATGGGTGGATGAGGCGGAGAGGGTCTCCACTCCGGTGGAGATCTCTTGAATCATCGCACCGATATTGGCGGTGACGTGGTTGAGGGAGGTCCCCAATTTACCCACCTCATCGTTTTGTGTGACATGCAAGGTCTGGCTGAAATCTCCGGTGGCCATGGCTTCTGCGATGTTGACCCCCGCTTTGATGGGGCCTGTGATGCTGTTGACGATTATATAGATGATGGCGATCAACAAGAGGAGAGAGGCGGTACCGATGCCGATGCTTGTATAGGTGATATTCTTTGCCTCTTTGAGAATCTCTGAGACAGGAACATTGATCATGACGGCCCAGGGGGTTTGGGTGTGGCCGATCCAGACCGGTTCGCAGATTCTTAATACCTTTCGCCCGAGGGTGGTCGAGTGGTTTTCGATAATAAAATTATTCCCTGACTTGATCTTTTCGCTAAAGGCATTGAGCCACGGGTCAGAGTGTAACACCGATTGGCCAATACGCTCCGATTTGGGATGCGTCACATAGGTGGTGGCATTGGAGATGAGGCTTAAATATCCGGTGTCAAAGAATTTGACATTGGAGAAGCGTTCGTTAAAGGCTTGGAGGTCCATACTCGTTCCCGCCACGCCGATGATTTTTCCCTTGTGGCGTATGGGAACGCCGAGGGTTGTCATGAGGACCTCTTTGCCGTTTATTTTTCCCAAAAAGGGATCGATGAGGGTCTCTCTCCCCTCTTTTTTGGGGCGTCGGTAGTAATCGTTTGTCTCGTATCCCGAGAGGGGGGAGATGGAGATCCCACTTTTGCCTCGGCTTGCGAAGTGGGCATATCGTCCCGAATTATCGTACCCTTCGGTGTTTTTAAAGGCCGCATCCTGGTTGTCCAGGGCATCCGGTTCCCATATCATCCAGACGCTGGAGAGGGTGGGGCTTTTTTCCAGGATTTGTTTCAGGACCTGGTCCGTGGCCTCTCTTTTCGGTATCGCCCCGGCTTGTTTCAACCCTTCGAAGGTCTGGGCGAGGGTCCGGGCCGTGTCCATGGCGATCTCTATCTCGGCCTTAATGATTCCGCCGTAGTGAAGGGCCGTTTCGGCCGTGCTTTTTCTCGCATTCTCCTTGGCCATCTTGTCGGCCTTTACGGTGACGATACCTATGGTGACGGTGAATGATATAAGCGCAGCGATGCCGATGTATAATAGCATCTTCATTTTTAAGTTTAAGTGCAGTGCCATGGAAAATTCCTCTCTTTCGCTGTGTTCTAAATATAGGTAGGCCAAGAACAGGGTGAACCGATTTATCATGAACCCGATAGAGTGGTGCTCTGTCTGGGTGGGAATGAGCCCTCTTCATGAATCAACAAATTTATTGTCATGGAACCCGCTTAAAAAAATGCCGCCGATGGTTAAAGGGCTTCGGCCCTTGGGTGTCACTCATCGGGCATGCGGTGTGTCTGCCATCGAATACATTTTATCGCGGCTTCTTGAAATACGTGTTCCTTGATAGGTAATATTGAATAACCATTAAAATTTAAGTATTAATAATACTATGAATTGAGGCAATAAAAATATGAATTGAGTCAAGATGTGCTCATCGAGTATCGGCGGGCTATTTCTGGAAATATCTTGATATATCAAACGGATGGTTGGGTATTTTTTTAGAGATGTGTATGTCATGGGGATGGTTGTGGATTGGCTTTATAGTCACCGGTTGATGACGGGGTCATCGTTCGGTGACCCTTGGCCGGTGTGCCTTTTTGTGCGGCATCCGGGGCCGTGGGCTCAGATCATGGGGTCTTATTTTGAGGGATGGATATAATTAAGGATGGCTGAGAACGCAGGGTTATCAGATTCTTAATGAAGAGGGAGGTGGTCCTGGGGTATCACATGGATCGTATGGATGGAGGGTGGGGTCGAGGTATTCGCTGTGTGCTCGTGAGGGCATCGGGCAGGCGTTTTATCTGTTTATCTTCTGTTTTTCCAACAGCCGATTCACCCGGTTGGCAAACTGGCTCACATCTTTCTGGCTTAAGGGGGCGGGACCCTTTGTGGGCGCTCCACAATCACGAAAACTCTGCATGAGGTTGCGCATGGAGAGAATATCTTTGATGTTCTCGGTGGTGAAGGGCTCCCCCCGGTGGTTGATGGCATGGGCATTTTTTGTGATGACCCGGTCTGCCAGGGGTATATCGGCTGTGATGACGAGATCTCCCTCGTCGGTCATGGCAACGATGCGGTGGTCGGCTTCATCGGCACCCGCTCCCACGACGATGTAGGTGATGTGTTTCGATGGCCCGATATCGATGCGTTTGTTTGCGATGACATAGGTGGGGACGGCGAGGCGATCGATGGCGCGAAGTAACACGGGTTTCAAACGGTTTGGGAAGGCATCCCCATCGATATAGAGTGTCATTGAAAATTTTCCTCATGATGGTTACCCAGACGATCTCATCGATTCCGGGTCGAGGCTGTGTATCGGGTTATCGATGGAGAGCCGGGCCCTTTTTATAAGGCCCGACACCGAAAGGGGCGAGCATCGATCTGGGTACCTGCCTCGACCGTGGGACAGGTACCCTTTTTTTTAACTGGCTCGACGTCGCGGGGCGTTGCGGTTACCCGCACTGCTTCCGTTACGGTTGTCCGCGCTGCTTCCGTTGCGGTTGCCTGCGCTGCTTCCGTTGCGGTTACCTGCGCTGCTTCCGTTACGGTTGCCTGCACCGTTACCGGTTCGGTTGCCTCCGGGACGGGCGTTGCCTGTGGGGCGACGGTTGGATCGTTTTCTCACAGGTTCCGGCAAGATGTTGGGATCTGGCTCGTAGCCCGGAATCAAAACCTTGTCGATTTTACGTTTCAGCACTCGCTGAATATCTTCCAGCAATTTTTTTTCATCGATACAGACCAGGGAGATGGCCTTGCCTTCGAGTCCTGCGCGTCCGGTGCGTCCGATGCGGTGCACGTAATCTTCCGGTACGTCGGGCAGTTCGTAGTTGATCACGTGGGGCAGTTGTTCGATATCGAGGCCACGGGCGGCAATATCAGTGGCCACAAGTACACGGACCTTGCCCTCTTTAAAGTCGCTAAGAGCCCGGGTGCGTGCATTCTGGGATTTGTTTCCGTGGATCGCATCGGAAACCAGGCCGTTGCGCTGGAGTTGCTGGCTGACCCAGTTGGCTCCATGCTTGGTACGGGTAAAGACCAGTACCTGTCGCCAGTTGTTCGCGCCAATCATGTGGGAGAGGAGCTCCAGCTTGCGACCACGGTCCACCGGGTAGACGACCTGGGTCACGCTCTCAGCCGCAGAGTTCTGACGTGCGACCTCGATCAGGCTGGGGTTGTTGAGCAGGTCTTTGGAGAGTCTCTTGATCTCCTGTGAAAAAGTCGCAGAGAAGAGCAGAGTCTGTCGTTTGGCGGGCAGGCTCTTCATCACCTTGCGGATGTCGTTGATGAAGCCCATATCGAGCATCCGATCGGCCTCGTCCAGTATGAGGGTCTCAACCTGGCTGAGGTTGATGGTGCCGCGCTGCAGGTGATCCAGCAGACGGCCTGGGGTGGCCACGACGATCTCTACGCCTCGTCTCAGTTTGGCGATCTGGGGGTTGATGCCCACTCCGCCAAAAATGATGGATGTACGGTAGGGGAGATAGCGGCCGTAGTTGTTGACGCTTTCGCCGACTTGAGCGGCAAGCTCTCGGGTCGGTGTGAGGATCAGTGCTCGGATCATCGGGCGTTTACCGGTGGCGGGTGAACTCTGGAGCCTTTGAAGTAGCGGCAGTGTAAAACCGGCGGTTTTTCCGGTGCCTGTCTGGGCACCTGCGAGAACATCGTCTCCTGCGAGAACGAGGGGGATTGCCTTTTCCTGGATCGGGGTTGCATGCTCATAGCCCTGATCCGCTATCGCGCGCAGCAATTCGGCTGAAAGGCCGAGCTGTGAAAATAACATTGAAATGAAAACTCCGGGATTTCCCTGCCCCAAAGCCATGGGTAATCTGGCAGTCATGGACCGGCCTGAGCAGGGTTGATGTATGGGACTCCATCACACGCGGAAATGCGGGATGGTAGTGGTTGGCGCCGACCGAAGTGCGCCAAGAAACGCGGACTATAGCACCCGATGTGGGCTTTGTCCACAGAACATATGCGTAAAATTCAAGAAATTAGGGGGTGGATAGACCTAGGGACGGTGAGACCTAAGGATGGGGAACCCCGCCACCCTCTGGGAGATAGACTCTCCAGGGTGTGGCGGCGTGGGAACCCGGGCCCTCTTTACAATGAATCTCTAAGGGTTTGGTGCCTTGACGTCCCGTCTCGTAATGGACAGGGCTATTCAGAGTCCTGGGGGGTCGATTTTTTTGTGCGGATCCCAGGCTTGGCAAGGATCTCCACATAGAAGGCCTCCAAGGACTGTTCTTGAGCGCCATCGATGCACTTGGGGAGCTCGGTGACGTGGACCATCGTGGCTGCCTCTTCCGTGGTGCCAAATTTACAGTCGAAATCCCAGAAGTCGACGCCTTCAGGCAGGGTCTTGTTGCGCTCTCTCTTCAGATATTTTCGGATATCGCACTTTGTCGCTTCAAAAAGCCGATCGACCTTGATCTTCGGGTGGGTCATTTTAAATGTTTTTTTCATTGTGATCCTTTAAAAGTTGGGTGGGGTGGCATGGATTGAGTGCATGCTCTGGAGACCCCTTTTACCAGACTTGCAGAGTATCGCAAACGGTATGGGAGAATATTTGGGTGTTCCCTCCTCTGGCTTTTTATCAAGGAGGGCTCGATCGTCTATTTTTTTGTCACTATTTAGCTTACGCCTCGCTTGGTCCTGCCGGGGGTCAACCTTTTGAAACGGTTGTTAAATAGGTTTTTATGACTCCAGCCCTGGTATGACATCGCTCAGGCGGATGTGATTTGCCCCAAGGCGAGGGCAAGGTGCATTCATTGGCCTGCTTTCGAGGTGTTTTTGCTTAAGTGGCCTCGCCACCCTTGCCGCCGGAAGTGACGCGCCTAACCTTGGGCCTCTGGTCCCTTATGATCCGAGGGGTTGAGATAGTGGTTGCCCAGGACGAGGGTAAATATTCCCCCCAGAATCATCGTGGCCGAGAGGATTAAACGGGGGGTGATGGGTTCGAAGACAAAGAGGACCCCTCCCAATGCGGCAATGACGGGGACCAGGAGTTGGATCACCGCGGCCTGGGTTACAGAGAGTCCGCCCAGGGCCATATACCATAGGGCATATCCGGCTCCAGATGTGATGCCCCCTGCGATCATGGCCAGGGCGACGCCCTTGAATGACACATGGGCCCCTTTTAGGGTGATAAGGGCCAAGAGGGCCACCATGGGGAGGGCTCTTAAAAAATTATAGGCGGTATCCATCAAGGGGTCTTTCGAGTTTCGTCCCAGGAGGGTGTAGAGGGCCCAGGCGATGCCGGAGAGTGTCATGATACAAAATCCCATGGGAGACGGTGCCGTCACCCCAGGCAGGATCAAGTAGACAAATCCAGAGAAAGCGAGGGCCAGGCCCGCCCACTCAGCCATGTGCAGCCGGATTCCAGAGATAAGGGAGACGAGTATCATCGTTATTTGTACCGCCCCAAATAAGATGAGGGCACCGGTTCCCGTCTCCAGGTGAATATAGGCAAAAGAGAATGTGGTGGCGTAGGCAAAGAGCACGGCGCTTGCAAGCCAGCTCCCCTTCTCTATAGAGGTGGCCCTATTTTTTTTCAGGCAGAGTATCGGGATGAGGATCATGGCCCCGGAGACCATGCGGATTATCGTAAAAGAGGAGGCATCGATGGCCCCTCCCATCAAGGCCCACCGGCATATTACCGAATTGGCGGCAAAGGCAATGAGGGCACATACTGTCGGAACCATGGTTTTCATTGGGATGAGGGGGGATGCGTGGGTCAATCGTGGGCTCCAAAAAAGTACGAGAACGCTGTAACTGCGCCTGGGCAAAGAAGGTGGATTTTTGGGTGATAGGCACGTGGACAGCGTCTCCTCCACACCGGATGAGGAGCTGGGGCGGATTTTTTAAAAAAATGCCACCACGGATACTGTGCCTGCCCGGATGAGTGGCTTGCATAGCATAGGTGTGGGATACCTGTCCCCCTTATAATTTCTTCGGGGCGCATTCATCGCTTCCGGTTGTGGCTACGGGGCCACGGTTGGTGATGGGGCCATGTCCCGTCTGGAAGAGGGCAGGTGCACGGGCGGGTGCGTCTGGGGAGGGCATTTCCCTCCCTTTTTTATGCCCCCTGGCCTTCTCCGGTTTATGGGGAGGGCCAGAAGGCGTGTACCGGGCTTTTTTTTCTTAGTCACACTAATAGTTTTTGGGCTTCAGCTCGAAGTGGGCCTGGTGGTGGGCACAGGCGGGGCAGCGCTCTGGGGCCGCTTTGCCCGTGTGAATATAACCGCAGTTTCGACATGCCCAGGCGGTATCGGCATCGCGGGTGAATACCTTATCGGCCTCGATGTTTTCGGCGAGGGCGCGGTAGCGACTCTCATGATGAGCCTCGGCAACGCAGATATTTTCAAAGAGAACGGCCACGGCGTCAAACCCCTCGCTTCGGGCCACCTTGGCGAATCCGGGGTACATGGTGGTGAACTCCTCTTTCTCACCAGCGGCGGCGGCCTTGAGGTTTTCTAAGGTGGTTCCGATCATCCCGGAGGGGAAGCTCCATTTTACCTCGACCTCCCCCCCTTCTAAGAACTTGAAGAAACGCTTGGCGTGCTCCTTCTCTTGATCGGCGGTCTCTTCGAAGATAGCGGCGATCTGAATATAGCCCTCTTTCCTGGCCTGGCCGGCAAAGTAGGTGTAGCGGTTGCGAGCTTGGGATTCCCCGGCGAAGGCGGTGAGGAGGTTCTTTTCAGTCTGAGTCCCTTTAAGTGATGCCATGGATATGGTGTCTCCTTATGGTGTAAAGATGGGTGGGGCTTACTTAAGGGCGAAAACCCTGAATATCAGATGATATCTCGGTGTATTGGACGCTACTGGCGGTCGGTGGGAAACGTTTTGAACTGGCCGCTATTTGATTCTCACAGGCAGAGTCTCCCAAAAATATGATAAATCTCTTCGTCTGGACTTTAAAAAAAACGCTGCAGTGCATCGCTTGGCTGCCGCTAAATAGTGCCCTAAAATTAAACTTTTATACTATCAGAAAGCGTGGGGGGTGTCATATGCAAAGTGGGCTCTGTAGGGGGTGGATAGCACGGGGTGGGGGCCGGAGATCCGATATTTTTTTTATTCTCGCACAGGAGCGTTTCAAATGCCGTGGATGGCAGGGGGCGGCTGTAAAAATAGCCCTGGACGATCCTCATGCCGATGGACTTTAAAAAATCCACATGAGCCGCCGTCTCCACCCCTTCGGCCACAACCTTCAGGTGGAGATGCCCGGCCAGGGAGACGATGGATTTTACAATATTGGAGGCCTCTTTATCGTGTGGCGTGTCAAAAATAAATGATTTGTCGATCTTTAATTCGTGGATGGGAAACCGCCGGAGGTATGCGAGAGAGGAGTAACCGGTGCCGAAATCATCCATGGAGAGGCGGACTCCCGACTGACTGAGCTGGTTCATGAGCGCGATGGCAGATTCCACATCTTTCATCACGATATTTTCGGTGATCTCCAGGGTGAGACACTCTTCGGGCAGTAAAAATCGATGGATCTTCTCCTTGATCTGGTTGAGCAGCTCTTTCTCCTGGAACTGCTTGGCCGATAAGTTAACGGAGATTCCCAAGTCATGAAACCCTTGCCGGTGCCAGAGCATGGTCTGCCGGCAGGCGGTATCGAGGACCCAGTTGCCCAACTCGACGATGAGGCCGGTCTCTTCGGCCACCCGGATAAATTCATCGGGTAAGACGATCTCTCCATCCTGACGCTGCCACCTTACAAGGGCTTCCATGCCCACGATGGCGTCGGTATGAATATCTATCTTGGGTTGATAAAATACTCTGAACTCTTTCCGATCGAGGGCTTTGCGCATATCATTTTCTAAGGTGATGCGGCGTTGAACCATGGCATCCAGCTCTTGGGTGAAGAGGGCATAGCTATTTTTCCCCTTTAACTTTGCCTGGTACATGGCAATATCCGCATTTTTCAACAGAAGGGCCGGAGTGGTGCCGTCTTGGGGGTAGAGGGTGATGCCGATGCTGGCTTTAATGCTCACGGATTTCCCTTGAATATTCACCGGGTATTGGATGCTCTCAAGGATTCGCTGGGCCACGCGTACTGCCGCCGGCTCATCGGCATGTACCTCGGGTAATAGGATGACAAATTCATCTCCCCCGAATCGGGATACGGTATCTTCGGCCCGGCAGCACTGAATCAATTTTTTGGCGACCTCCTGAAGGAGTGCATCACCGAAGGGGTGTCCGAGGCTGTCATTGATATTTTTAAAATCATCGAGGTCGATAAATAAAACGGCAAGCCCCGTCTGGTTGCGTTTGGCCTGGAAAATAGCCTTGGCGAGGCGGTCATCCATGAGTTTTCGGTTGGGCAGGCCGGTGAGGCTATCATGGGTGGCCTGGAACGCCAAGCGCTCCTCACTTGTTTTAATCTCTGTGATGTCATGAAAGATACCCACATAGTGGGTGGTGAGCTCTTTATCCCCTTTGATACTTGCAATGGAGAGCCATTGGGGGTAGACCTCCCCATTTTTTCGTCGGTTCCATATCTCTCCCTTCCAGCTCCCTCGGGTGGTCAGTTTACGCCACATCGATTGGTAGAACCCCTGGCTATGGTGATTCGATTTGAGGAAGCTCATCTTATTTCCCCGGGCCGTGCTCTCATCGTATCCGGTGATTGCGGTAAAGGCGGGATTGATTCTTTCGATGACCCCTTGGCTGTTGGTGATGACGATCCCTTCGATGGTGTTTTTAAAGACGCTGAAGGCCATTTTTAGCTGTTCTTCATGTTTTTTACGCTCTTGCATCTCTATTTTAAGGGTGCCCAGGGAATTTTTTAGGGCCTCTTTGGCCTCTTCGTGCCGCATATAGTATCGGTGGGCCTTGAGGGCGGTGGTGCCAATGATGAAGAGTAAGGGAAGAAGGATGGAAAAGAGGACGATGAACAGGTTCTTTGTGAGCGCATTGAACAGCATCTTTTTTTCGGTGATATCGTAGTAGACTTCAAAGGCCCGGGCAAATTCGCCATTTTGCATCACCGGGATATAGATCTCCACCACGTCTCGGTCGCTGATCTTCCCCTCCAGGGTCGGGGTCTCCTTTTGAACGACTTTGGTATAGGTTTTGCCCCGGGCGACCTCCTCTCGGAAGTAGGTGTGGTTGTTGACGCTACCGATCTCTTCGGCGGCTGTGGAGTAGAGGATCGTGCCCTTTTTATCAAACACCTTGATCTTTATGGCCCGGGTCTGGAGGTGGATTTTTGCCTCTTCGAAATAGGCATCCGTTAAGATGGCCTCGTTGAAATTGTGAAATTTGGAGAAGGCATCGGTTGAAACAGTGGCCACATCATTGATCGCGTCTTTTTCGATCATATCGACGAGGAGGTTGGTGTAGGAGGGGGAGAGGACAAATACGATGTAGAGTACCAGGACCAATATCGCCGAAACAGAGATAATCATGAGATTCTTAATCGAATTAAGTTTCATCGTCTGTCGTTCCTCTGATGCCTATCTGGGGCTTTGGTTGGGGGCCTTCCTCTTTATTTATGGCTCAAAAGGACGGGGGCCATGCAAGGGGCCGGAAGGTATCGGTAGATGGTGGGACCACGGGAATATAAGGGGCTATACAATGGGGTCTTTTTCAGTCCCGGAGTGTGAGCCCCTTTAACGGGGGCCCTTCCCTTGAAGGGCCCTGGCCGCAATGGTGGTGTATTAACGTTTCGGGCAAGGGGAATCTGGCGGTCTACTACCTAATAGTAGCATTGTGGCCATGACACAAGGCGGTGAATGCAACTTTTAGGTACTAGGATATAACGCCTAAGTAGGCCGAAGGGTCGGGTAATTTAAAGGTTTTTAATATCCGCCCCAGCTCTTCGGGGTGAAGGGAGAGCTTCGAAAGAGAGTGCTTATGGATCCACTCGACGGAGATCTGATGGGGATCCGGGGAGTGGCCCATGATGGGCACATAGGGCTCTATAAGTTCGCAGAGAAATGCGAATTCCACATGGTATTGAGTGGTCTTCGGGTTTTTCCTCGCCGGGTGGCTGTGTTCGTAGACGCCCAGGAGCCCGAGGACGCGAATCGATGCGTCGAGCTCTGCCTGGACGTGGCGTGTGACACTCTCCTCTAAGGATTCCCCGATTTTTTGCCGACCGCCGGGCAGGGTGTAGAGGGTGGGGCCATTTTCGTACTCTTTCATGATCATCAGCACGTTTTGGCCATCGGTGATGACGGCTTTGGAGATGTTGATAATAAGGTTCATCCAAGGGTTCTCCTTGTGAATGCACGATGATGTAAAGGTGAAACATCTGGCCGTGGCGACCATAAGAGAGGACGGGGTGGGTCGGAAGCAGGCGGGGCGCGACTGAGAAAAGGGAGAGGGAGGAGATGCCGACTCTATCACCTTAAAGTTACGGGTTGATTTTGTCATGCCTTCCGGGGAAAAACAATTTTTTTCTGGAGGGATCATCCGGAACGGTGAGGGGATCATTTTTCCCGTTTTCCATCTGTTGCATGCGAAAGTAGAGCCCTTTTTGGTGGATTAATTCGGTGTGGGTGCCCGATTCGACGATGCACCCCCCCTTGATGACGAGGATGCGGTGGGCATTTCGAGCGGTGGAGAGGCGGTGGGCGATGAGAAAGGTGGTGCGTGCCTCCATGAGCCGTGCCAGGGCCGATTGGATCTCAAATTCACTGACGGAGTCCACGTAGCTGGTGGCCTCATCCAGGATGAGGAGTTCGGGATTTTTAAAGAAGGCCCGGGCGATGGAGAGAAGCTGGCGTTCTCCACTGGATAAGGGGTGGCCTCCTTCGGTGAGGAGGGTCTCCACACCTTTATCGAGACGGTCGAGGACGAATCCGCATCCGGCATGGCGAAGAGTGGTGGCC
>JABXKT010000081.1 GCA_013619155.1 Desulfobacteraceae bacterium | reverse complement strand
CCCCTAAGGATCGGAGCGCCCCTCACATCATAGATAATCTAAATCAACCCCTTAGATAGCTATCTATATTATCTCTTTGACGCCCGAGCCCCCCACCACATAAAAGAGACCCACGACCATTAGAGTGCATCAAAGGAATCACTTATTTTACTCACCCTATCCTCACAGGAACTGACCCCATGATTTCAGCTGGCATCGATATAGGCTCCCGAACCATCAAACTAGTGGTCATGGAAAACGGCGTGGTCACCCACACCGACACCACCGACACAGGATTTCAGCCCATGACTCGGGCCCGGGAGATTCTAACGGGTGTTTCACCGGATACCATCATGGCCACCGGCTACGGCCGAAACCTCTTCGAACAACAGATGACGGCGGAAACCGTCACCGAAATCAAGGCCTGCGCCACAGGTGCCGCCCACCTCTACTCGGATGTCACAACCATCCTCGATATCGGGGGCCAAGATGTGAAGGTGATTCGTGTGGGGGCCACGGGCCGGGTGATGAAGTTTGAGATGAACGACCGATGCGCGGCGGGGACCGGTAAATTCTTAGAGATCATGTCGGATAATCTGGGATTTCCCCTCTCAGGATTTGGTGACGCGGCCCTCGCCGCCCCAAAGACCGTCCCGGTGAGCAGCATGTGCACGGTCTTTGCCGAATCCGAGGTCACATCCCTCTTGGCCCGGGGGGAGGAGCCCGTCAATATCGCACGGGGCCTTCACGACTCCGTGGTCAAGCGTGCCGCCACCATGATCCGCCGTGTGGGCCTCTCTGGCCCCTTGTGTTTCGTCGGAGGCGTCGCCCACAACCCATGCATACGCGCCCTTCTCGCCGATCTTCTCCAGACCGAGGTGATCGTCCCCGAATCCCCCCAGACCGTGGTGGCCTTAGGGGCCGCACTCCTGGCCGGGGCCAGCTAGAAGACACCGCCCCATCGCCCGTCCCACAAAATAGTGGCCCCCATTACCCCATGATTGTCCTCGCTAAGGAGTCCCATGAAATCCACCACACACCCAGCCATCGTCTCTGCCTTAAAACCCTTCTCCCTCCTCTCGGAGAGCTGCCAGCGCCAACTGGCCGAAGCCCCGGAGGCCGGTATCATGGTGGCGGGTATCTACTGCATCTTCGCCCCAGAAGAGCTGATACGCGCCGCCGGCATGATCCCCGTGACCCTCTGTGGTAAAAATGAGACCCCCATCGCCGCAGCAGAGGCCGAACTACCCGCCGCTCTGTGCCCCCTCATCAAATCGAGCTACGGTTTCGCCCTCTCGGATACCTGCCCCTACTTCACCGCCTCAGACCTCATCATCGGTGAGACCACCTGCGATGGAAAAAAAAAGATGTTCGAGCGCATGGCCGCCTTTAAACCGGTCCATGTGATGCAGCTCCCCTACGATGCAGAGAGCACCCCGGCCAGAGAGTTCTGGCGCGCAGAGGTAAGGCGTTTAAAAGAGCGCCTCGAAACCATGACACACCGCACCATCACCGATGAGGCCCTGGCCATCCAGACCGATCTCATCGCCACCCGCAACCAGAAACTCCTGGAGATCTCAAACCTCATGGCGCGTCCGACGCCCCCCATGAGCGGAAAAGAGATGCTCAAGCTCATGGAATCTCGCAACGTCGCCGTGGATATTCCCGCCTACATCGAGATGCTGGACCGGCTGCTGGAGGTCCTCTACGCGGTGATGCCCCAAGACGGGGAGACAAAGGAGAGGCGAGCACCACGGATCCTCATCACCGGATGCCCCATGGGAACGGGGTCGGAAAAGACCCTGGATATCATCGAAGAGCTGGGCGGCCGTGTCGTGGCCCAGGAGAACTGCGGCGGACTCAAGAGTATATTCCGGGAGGTGAAACAATCCTCAGATATGACCACGGCCATCGCCGATCACTACCTGGGCACCCCATGCGCCTGCATGAGCCCCAACACAGGACGCATGGAACTCCTGGCCGCCCTCGTGGATCAGTTTCGGGTGGATGCCGTGGTGGACGCCACCCTCCAGAACTGCCACCCCTATACCGTGGAACACACCACCCTGGCCGAGACCCTCGAGAGCCGGTGCGGGGTTCCCATCCTCCACGTCAACACCGGCTACTCACCCTCAGACACCGAACAGATCCGAGTGCGCGTGGAGGCCTTTCTGGAGATGGTGGAGCCGGGTTAAAGATATCTTCTATGGGTAAAGGGGGCGTAAAAAATGAGCCTCCGGCGGCCAGGAGATAAATCCCCTGGACCCCAAATTTGTAACGGAGACGGACCAAAGGTCCGTCTCCGTTACAATAAAAGTTTGTTTGGCAACCTTTTCAAAAGGTTGGCTCCCGGCAGGGCCGCCGGAGGCCGGCGCCTTTCACGCCCACCTTGACCATGAAAACGGATCTGAATACCTAAAATCATATTGTCCATGACGACTCATTGATATTAACCACCTGTAAGGAGCCCCCATGACCACCGACTACACCCCCATGTGGAGAGAGTTAGGACTCGATATTACCGCCCATAACACCCTTTTGAGTGTCCTGGGAGATGCCTACAGCGACATCTACCTCACCCAGACGAACCGCCCGGAGGGTATGGCGTATTTTAATTTTGTGATGAGTGAAGTCCACGGCCTGCGCATCAAAGAGCTGATGGAGGCCCGGAACCAGGGCCGAAAAGTCATCGGCTGCTACTGCACCTTCGTCCCCGAAGAGATCACCCTGGCGGCAGAGGCGATCCACGTGGGGCTCTGCTCCGGGGCCGACTTTGCCATGGACGAGGTGGAGAAATACCTCCCTCGAAATACCTGCGCCCTCATCAAATCATCCATGGGATTTAAACTCGCCAAGGTGTGTCCCTACCTGGAGTGTGCCGATATGGTCGTGGGGGAAAATACCTGCGATGGCAAGAAGAAGGCTTACGAGACCTTAGGAACCATGATGGATAATCTCTACGTCATGGATCTTCCCCAGATGAAGTCGCCGGAAGGAAAAGCCCTTCTCAAGGCAGAATTTATTCGTTACAAAGAGACGGTGGAGACCCTCACCGGCAAGACCATCGATGTGGCGGCCCTTAAAAAAGGGGTGACCATCGCCAACGATAAGCGAAAAGCCATGGCCCGCTTAGCGGCCTTAAGACACCACCGCCCCCTGCCCATCTCCGGCTTAGACGCCCTCTTGATTAACCAGGTCTTCTTCTACGACGATCCCGCTCGCTTTACCGCCTCCCTCAACGCCCTCTGTGAAGAGCTGGAGACACGCATCGCCCAGGAGATCTCCGTGGTTCCCGAAGGCACCCCCCGCATCCTCATCGCCGGATGCCCCATGGCCCTGCCCAACTGGAAGCTCCCCGCCATCATCGAAAATTCTGGGGCCATCATCGTCTCCGAAGAGTCCTGCGTAGGCGAACGCGGATGCCGCAACCTCGTGGACGACACTGCCGATGATTTAGACGGCCTCATGGATGCCCTGGTGGATCGCTATTTGGCCATCGACTGCGCCATCTTCACCCCCAACACCGAACGCATCGACCACATTGAAGCGATGGCAAAAGCCGCCCAGGCCGATGGGGTGATTCAGTACACCCTTAACTTCTGCCAGCCCTACGCCATGGAGACCCTCCCCATCGAGAAGAGCCTGGAAACCAGTGGTCTGCCAACCCTACGCATCGAGACCGACTACAGCCAGGAGGATATGGGCCAGCTCCAGACCCGCGTGGAGGCCTTTGTGGAGTTGCTGAAATAATAAAAAATGCACCGTCTCCAGCGGCAAGGCAACCCACCCTGCTGCCGGAGGCACTCAATAGGGGCCAGGTTTCTCATGTCAGTGGAGAGAGATCGCCCATTTCGATGCCATTTCAATAAAAGAAGCCCCCCTTATCGAAGCAAACGATCCAAGGATTCAAGCATAGAGAACATGGCCCCTATTAATATCAACGCTTCGGTTTGCGCCATCATGAAATAATCATCGCCCCGGGCATCATCAAAACGACACAGAACTCGAGCTCTCTCGACAAATCGAGCAGAAAAATAGACGTCAATCCCTACACGCCAGAAAGCCTAGGCGTGCTTAATCGATATATTTGAATAATCACCATCCCCTGTAGGATGGGCACATTGCGGTGAATCCGAACCGAAGCATACTATAATGGATTAAACGCCTGGGTATAAATATTCATTTATATTTTGTTTATTCGAGAAGACTTCTTATTTGTTCAATTCTTTTTCGATTCACTCCAAAATCTGAATGGCCCACTCGGGAAGCGGATCGAATATGTATGGTTGTCTTCGGCTCTTCGGTTTCAGGAAAGTAAAACTCCACATCATCAATAAATCTAAACACTTTCGACACAAATTCAGCTCGAATATAATTAGCCTGAATGACTATGATTTGTGCATGCGTCCATTCATTCAAAATTTTTAAAAGACGGGTTTGTACTTCTTTGGATGTGCCAATAAAAAGTATGGGTTGAATAAGATGTTCATCCTCTTTAGCCTGACTATTCACACAGTTTGGCGTGTGAGGGCATTCCATCAGATGGCCATTCGTGACTCCCAATTCAGACATTTTTCCTGAGCATCCTGTTAAAATAATTAAAATTATTAGAACGCTTTGAATTTTTTTAATCATTATCCTCATTCCTGAGCTTCATATTGTCATTTGACCTATAGGGGCCAGGTTTTTCATACCAGTGAAGACATATCTTCCGTTTCGATGCCATTTCAATAAAAGAAGGCCCCCTTATCCCAAGTAACCCATCCCACATCTCACGCAACCGACCTTCGATTCACCAGGAAACGACCCCGCTGTGAAGAGATGCCCCATGAGCAGATGCACCCCACCACTTTTCATCTTGCCGTCTCGTATAAATGGCGAACACCATGAAAAAGGTCAGACCTCCGTCAACCGCTTCATGGAGTACATGCCATCGACCCCCTTCACCCGCTTGGGCACTCGCTCTCGACTCGCAAAAAAACGGTCTTTAAACACCGCATACGTCTCCGAGACAAAGGCCTTGGAGCCGATGATGCCGGAATCGGTGAAGTACCGGGTCCGAGACCGAAACCGCCTCATTCTATTCAGCTCAAAATCGTCAGAGATCTCTTCAGACAGGACCTTTTTCGAAATTTTGGCCTTTCCCCGTTTATCGATGGCTCCGGCATGGTAAAGGTACTCTCGGTATTGTTTCAGACGCCGATCATCGTCGACGCCAAATTCCGCCAGCCCGAAGTCCAGGGAGAGAAAATCGTCCCGATTGTCAGCCTGGATATGATACCCAATCGAGCACCAGCGGTAATCTTCAGGGCGCCTGACGATGCCTGCACGCACCGCGTTCAGATCGATATAGGCCAGGCAGTTAATCACCGTACTTCCCTTCTCGACGATGACGCTCTTAAACCGCTCGCCCCACAGAGTCCCCTTTCGTTTTTTCTTTCGATTGTAGTACCGGGAAAAGGTCTGCTTAATATCCTTCACATAGTGCGACAAACTGGAAAACCGCTCCCTGAAATGTGTCATCTGCCCTTCGGGAAATTCCGCCCCCCTCGTATAAAGGAGGATAAATCGCCGCCGCACCTCGTCATCGGAGAGCGTATCCCCCGGACTCATCTCAATCAGCAGATGGAAATGGTTGTCCATAATCGAAAAGCCCAGCACATCCACGGCATAGACCATGGAAAATCGCTGGATCACACGCACCAATTCATCTTTTTCAGATTTTTTAAAGGGCAAGCCGTCCAGCGCAGTACGGCTGATTACATGATAGACACATCTCTGACCTGAATCGGTCCGGACCATACGGGGAATACGGGGCATGGCATCCTCCTCTTGGGTCTTTCATCGATGAAATTTGTGAGGCTAAAAAGCGGATTTTTCTTTAAATAAAGGCGAGTTGAGCACCTATACATAAGTCTCATATCTTCATCGACATTTCAAGCATAGAAAACATGGCCCCTATTAAATGGCCCCTATTATTCTATTAATACCCTTGAGCATCGAACGACATTAGCTTGGCATTTATGCCATAGCTTGGGCCAAGAAATATATTATGAACCTCTCGGAAACCGACCTTGAACCAGTAACCCTCTGCCCCTTGAACAGCAACAAGCAGTATGCGCTCAAATTTTTTCAACTTGGCTATTTCAATGAGTGTGCTTGATAGTTGTTTCCCTACACCGAAACCCCTCGCCTTACGTCTTACCGCTAAATCGTGGAGATACAAGATATCACCGGCTGGCTTGTGCAAAAGTGCTTCAAATAATTTAGGGGGCTCATCGGAATTCCAAGGGTGAGCCAGTAAGTAACCCAAAATCTCATTATCAGGGCCTTGAAACACAAAACAGGTTTCGGGTGATGCCTTCCATTTGCTTTTAAGTACATCAATCTCTTCTTGTAGAATATCAGCATATGCGTCCGCTTGCACTTTCAGGATTCCTTGCCATGAATTTTCTGATATTTCGCTTATAGACATTACTTGATTCCTATGATGGCATAACGGTTAAAACGTTGCGAAACGAAGGGACAAGCGCGTAGCAGTTACGGTCACTAACTATAGGGGCCAGCTTTCTCATGTCACCCGGCACTACATCGGGTTCCATGGGAAACCAGACATGGGGTCGTCTCTTTTCTCCCTGGCCAAAACCCGCCGGGCCGCTCTCCCAAAACAAAAAAACCGCCCCCATACACTTCATGGGGACGGACTTTTTTTAAAGATTTACCCTGGCAGCTCATCCGGTGATCATTTCGAGGCCGGGGCGGGTACGCCGCATCGGCGCCCTACAAGCCCTTGGAGTACCTCAGGGAGGCGGCCAGGGCCACCACAAAGATCGAGCCGATATTATGGGTGATGGCACCGAGAATAGGGGTCAGCACCCCGGCAAATCCGAGAATCACGGCGATGAAGTTGATGACAAAACTTAAAGCGATGCTGACCTTGATGGTACGGCTCATCTTCCGGCTGAGATCCAGGAGAAAGGGGAGCTTATCCAAGCGATCATTCATCAAGACGATATCGGCGGTCTCAAGGGCCACATCCGAACCACGAAGCCCCATGGCGATACCTGTATCGGCAGATTTTAGGGCAGGGGCGTCATTGACACCATCTCCCACAAAAATCAGTCCGGCACCCCGGTACCCTTCCATGAGGGCCAGCTTCTCGTCGGGTTTGCATCCGGCATGCCAGTGGGAGATCCCCACCTCCTGGGCCAGACGCCGGACGGCGGGCTCCCGGTCTCCGGAGAGGATTCGGATATCCGTCATGCCCTTGGCGGCCAGGCGGCGCACCGTCTTCTCGGCCATGGGACGCGCCGTATCCTCCATGCATATGCATCCCCAGAGCTCACCATCCACGCTCACAGAGACGGTGGTCAGGCCCTTATGGCCATGGGCATCACTGGAGACGACCTCCACGCGCTGGTCCCCCACCATGCCCGATACGCCCCGGCCCGTTTCGGAAAGAATCTCCCGGGCGGGCGTAAAGGCGGCAGCCCTCTCCCGGGCTTCTCCCAAGATCGCCTTGGCCAGGGGATGGGCGCTGCCCGTCTCCACAGAAGCGGCCATGGCGAGAATCTCCTGGGCCCCCCTCTCACCTTCGGGCAAAACCTCCACGACACGGGGCTCTCCTAAGGTGAGGGTGCCCGTCTTATCGAAATAGAGAGAGTCGGCTCGGGCCATGCGCTCCAGGTAGCCCCCCCCCTTCACCATCACCCCCTCACTGGCCGCACGGCTGATGGCGGCCACGGTGGTGACGGGTCCGGCCAGAAGAAATGAGCAGGGGCAGCCCACAATGAGTACCGTGATGGCGCGGGAGATATCACCGGTAAAGAGAAGGGCGAGCACCGCACTGGCCAGAATAACGGGGGTAAACCACTTGGCATACTCATCCACGATACGGGCGCTCTGGGTCTTGGAGGCTTCGGCCCCTTGAATCATCTGAACGATCTTTCCGAAGGTGGAATCTTCGCCCACACGCAGCGCCTCGAGGGTAATAAAACCATCCAGACAGGTGGTCCCCGCGTAGACCTCATCCCCTTCCCGACGGTTCACCGGAATCGACTCTCCCGTGATGGAGGCCTCATCCACTGAGGTGGCCCCATCACGTATCACGCCATCCACGGCGATAATTTCGCCGCTTCGCACCACCAGCATATCCCCTTTTCTCACCGTATCAACGGCAACCGTCACTTCACGGCCATCTCTCACAAGGGTCGCTCTGTCCGGGGTCATCCCCACCAGGGCCTCGATGGCCTGGCGGGCACTATCACTCACCGCCTCTTCGATAAGGGCACCGACCACCATGATGGCACTAACCACAGCGGCCTCAAGAAAATTCCCGGTGAGCATGCAGGCGATAATGGCGATACTCACCAGTTCATCCACATTCATCTCTCGGGCCATGGCGCCCTTCACCGCATCTATGATGATGGGAAGCCCATTTAAGGCCACCGAAACAATAAGGATCAGATCCCTTACGCTGAGTGAGGCAACCACACCGGAGTGACTCACCAGCCCCAGGATAAGGGCCACAGGGATGAGAAAGGCTCCACCGGCCACCCGATAAAAATCCGAGGACTTAAAAACTTCCTGATACACATTCAGATTTGCATACCTTCCAATCATAGACGCACTCTCCCCTTCTCATATCCATCATCGATATTTATCTTGAATTATCCATGGCGACGACATCTCAATAAACACTATGGAACCTCCATCGGTGCCTATTTTCCTGTCACCCCTATACCCATTTTTGACCGAAATGATCAAGATATTTTGTTGCCTCATCAAAAAATAGTTTGACGATCCTAACTTTTATGACCACGCCTGCAGTAAGTGCACTCTTTTATCCAAACCATCGGAAATAAAGCATCGCGATCATTGGAGGCGGCTCTTTTTCTCAAAAAACACCGCAAAAACTTTTTTGATGAGAGGAACACGTGCCTGTCAGACGTTTTTTATAGTGAATGTGGTGGGCTAAAGCCCCGTTACATTCATACACCCTAGGCTCCGGCAAAAAATAAATGTGCGCGTTCAAGAAAAATACCGCTGTGATTTGACCCGAGGAGCGGGTTAAAGCGCTGCGGCACCCCGCTTTCAAGGTGGCTCACCTTGCCGCCGGAGGCATCACTATCGTGACACGTGAGAATGAGGGGAACCAAAAAAACAAGGGCATCGCACCCCCCTTTTTTACCCCATTTTTCATAGAGACCGATCCAGGCCGGAGTCTCTCCATAATAAGAGATGACACCCCTCCCCCTCCGAAGCGGCGCAGGGAACATCCAGTTGTATTTAGGGCAATTTCAAATAGATGCATAGGCCGATCCATTCGACCCCACCCCAATTTACCCTTGACCGACCGACGGTCGGTCTGTAAAATGGGACCCATCATATCATTTCTTAAGGAGCTCACCAATGGGACGGATTGTAAAAACAGCGCCGGAGAGGCGTCAAGAGATCATCAACGCAGCCAGGGCGCATTTTCAGACCCATGAATATAAAAAAATCACCATGCAGGATCTCATGCAAAAAGTGGGCATCGCAAAGGGGACGATTTATCATCACTTCGCCTCCAAGGGCGATATCTTAGAAGCCGTTGTCGAAGATATGGTGGATGAAGCGCTGATAAAAAAACAGGCGCTGCTAAAGGCCCACACGGGGCGCCCCCCCTTAGAGAGGTTAACCCGTCTTATCAGCGAAAACAACATGGCCCGGGACAACGAGACCCTTCTCGAGAATCTTCATCACCCAGATAACTCTCAGATACATACACGGCAACTGGCCCGCTTTCTTTTAAAGCTGGCACCCCTTTACGCCTCCGTCATAACCGAAGGGTGTGAGACGGGGATCTTCCGGACAGAGCGCCCCCTCGAATGTGCCGAGTTTCTTATCGCAGGCGCCCAGTTCCTGACGGATATCGGTTTTTACCCCTGGGATGACGAGCAGCTGCAGCGCCGCATGACCGCACTCCCCTATCTGGCGGAGACTCTTCTGGGCGCCCCCCCGGGTTCATTTAACTTCCTTAAAAATGGAGAGTAAAAATGACAGCTATTACACGGTATGCACACCCGCTTCGATTTTACCTTCTATCCACAATCATCCCCTGGACTTTTTGGTTTACGGCCGCCTATCTGAGTCACAGGCCACCCGATAGACCGGGGTATGCCCCTCTGGATGGGGTGCTTGAGCTGCTGGGATTGGTCAGCCCAATGATCATCGCCTTTACGATGATGGGCCGCGACCCGTATCTACGTCAGGATCTTTTTAAACGAATTTTCAATATAAACCGTATAAAACCCGTTTATATTATTATCACCGCCTCCCTGATGCTGGGCAGCCTTCTTCTGGCCCAGGCCATCTCACTACTCTTCGGACACAGCATCGATCAATTCTCTTTGGCCACGACGACCTCCTTCACCTTCGGACTCTTCCCGGCCTGGTTTCTTCTCTTCCTGGCCCCCATGCTGGAAGAGCTGGCCTGGCACTCCTATGGCACAGATTGCCTGCGTGCCCGCTTTAGCCTGTTCACTGCGTCCATCATCTTTGGGATCTTCTGGGTACTCTGGCACCTTCCCCTGGCATTTATAAAAGACTATTATCATAGCAATGTTGTGGATACAGGATGGATCTACTCCTTAAATTTTGCCATGAGCCTATTTCCCTTCGTGATTTTAATGAACTGGCTCTATTACAAAACAGGCAGAAATATTCTGATGACCATACTCTTCCACATAACGGCCGGTCTTTTTAATGAGATGTTTCTCACCCACCCAGACAGTAAAGTCATACAGACTATACTACTACTTATACTATCTGTGTATCTAATATACAAAGATCAAACATTTTTTTTCAATTGCGAAGGGAGAGAATTCGAGGAAAACTATTCGGGTGGGTGATGTAAATAATGCGGGCACCCATGGATACCCAATAAAAAAGGAAGATCCCATGAGACCACAGATGCTAAAATTAATTGCCGGGGCCATCATCGTCTTGATTTTCACCCCGCAGACGGGAGATGCCCGGGAGAGACAAAAGGCCTCCCCCGGCCTCTCCGGCAGGCTCCAGGGCGGTGCCCTCTTTATACAGACCAACAGCCAGTTATCCACAGAAGAGAGCAACCGCCGCACCGCCGACCGTAACGGGCCGGCCGATGCCCATCATAAAGCGATCCCCATGGCATCCGTTTACCTTCGATACCAATGTGATGACGACACCGCGATATATGCGGGAAACCCCTTGGAGGTGGGCGAAGGGCTCGCCATGGAGGCAGGCATACACCAGTCCACGGATGCCGGCACCCTGGATATGGCCCTGACCTGGCGCCCCACCAAGACGGTATGGAAAAATCCATACCAAACCGTGGAGGCCCGGGAAGAGACCGATCAAGATGTATATGGGCTTCATCTTCAATGGGAGGAGGTCGCTGGAACGCCTTTCGAAATAGACTATAAAATCGACCGAATCCACATCGAAAATGATGAGATCGGTGATCTTGAAAGGGATCTCAGGCGCAGCGGGCAGACCCACGAGCTGGGGTTTAAATACAACATCCCCTCCCAGAGTAGCCTACGCCTCACCCCAGAACTGAGCTACACCTATGGCGACATCCATGGCCACGCCAATCACTACCAAGGTGTTAAGGTGGGCGTACTATTAAAACAGGCCAAACCGCCATGGATCCTCATCGGCCTACTCTCCGGTTCCCACACGCAGTATCAAAAAAGGCATCCATTGTTTGGTAAGAGCCGCCAGGAATCAGGGATCACAACCTTTGCCCAGGCCATGCGTCTGCATCTTTTTGGGGTCAAACGTCTCTTTTTAAGCGTGGGGGCGGGCTACCTCTGGTCCGACGCCAATATCGATTTTTACGATAGCCAGACCCTCATCGGCCTGACCAATCTGGGTATCAACTTTTAATCATGATTTCAACGCTCTTTATTAAAGGGCCCTGGAATGAGCCCTCAGCCTTAGGGAAGAGAAAGGGCCCCTGCGTATCAAAAAGAGGCGTCGATCTAGTGCTCCAGCGAGCGTTTCTTGATCATGCCCCCCTTTGTATCTTTGATACTGTTCATAATGATAAAGGCATCCGAGTCTATTTTATCAATCTCTCTTCGTAGTCGTGCGATTTCCAGGCGGGTAATGACAGTATAGATAATATCTATTTCCTTTAAAATAACGCCCTTTTTCCCATACCCGCCCTTGCCCGTATAAATGGTCACCCCCCGGCCCAACGTTTCAGTGATCATTAACCGTATTGTCTCGCTACTATCGGATATAATGGTTATACCTGTATACTCCTCAACGCCTTCAATGACAAAATTGATCGTTTTTGCCGCCGATAGATAGGTCAGCATGGCGTACAGAGCCACCTCGATGGAGAGAATATAGGCCCCAAAGGAAAATATAATAATATTAAATGTTAATATAATATCACCAATGGTCATCTCTGTTTTTTTACTCAGATGAATGGCCAACACCTCGGTTCCGTCTATCACCGATCCACCTCGGATGGCCATCCCGATGCCCAACCCCAGAAAAAACCCCCCAAAAACGGCGATGAGTAATTTATCGGATGTGATGAGAGGGTAGGGTATAAAGTGAACAACCAGCGCCAGCCCAATGATGGCAATGATGCTTTTAAGGGCAAATTGCTTTCCTATCTGTGAATATCCAAGCATGAGAAATGGTAAATTGATTGCCACGATGAGAATGGACAAGGATACACTGGTTGTCTCTGATATCAACAGAGAGATACCCATGGCCCCCCCATCGATAAAAGAGTTGGGCAGTAAAAATCCTTTGAGCCCAAAACCGGCTGAGACAATACCGATGAGAATAAAAATAGTATCCTTGAGAAGGAGGGTCATATTGGATTTGATTAAGTACCATTTTTTCTGTAAAGTACTACCATTCTTTAAATATAGCGGTTTTAAATAAAACACATCATCCACCTTGCCATACTTTTTAAACGTCCATTAAAATCGATACATCACTCTTCGACCAAAGCATTTTACCCAAAAAAAACAGGCACACCTTCCTCACCGCCCCCCATTTTGGGAGGAAAAATCGCACCGTGACAGGACGCCGCCTCCGTGCGGACAAATCGCCGTTCATAAAGTACCGTCAAATGTTACACAGACGACCGCTTTTTTGACCCGATATTTAAAGACAAAAATATAACTATTCGGCTCAAAAATACGCCGTCCATGGTCAACGTGCATGAAAAAATGCCTCCGGCCGCCAGGGAATTTTTTTGCCTAAGTGACTTTGCCGCCCCGGGACCCCAAGATGCGAATGATTTTTATACGGGTAACCAAACGCTATTTATCAAACTTTTGAAAAGTTTGGCCCGCGGCAGGCCCAACCGAGGTATACGCTGCATAGTTACCAAAATCCCAGCAAAAAATGTATGACGACACGCCCATGGCCCAAAGCCATCGGACAAAAAAAATCATCGACAAGGGGCATGCGCATGATGCGCTACCTCGGGTAAGGTGAGAAAACGACTGGGTTCAGCATCTTTCTTGAGAAACCAGCTAAGGTATGGTGGCGTATAAGAATATTTAAGATTTTCTCCGATGTCAAGGCACCCATCCCCTCCTCCTGCCACGGCAGAGGTATCGTGGCGGTGCCGACTCTTTTCTCCAGACCCCGGGGATCCTCCCCGTCCACGTATGAATCGCCCACAAACCGGAGACACGCCCATGAAGGATATTGAAACACTCAAATCAACGCTTTCAACACTTTTCGCGGAGCACTATTTCGCCGTACTGGCCACCCGGGCCTGCGATCATCTCCACACCACCCTGGTGGCCTTTAGCACCACAGAAGACCTCAAGTCCCTCTTCATATGCACCCCGCGGACCACCCGTAAGTATACCAATCTCATGCAATACCCATCTGTATCCCTCCTGGTCCACAATAGCTCAAACCAGACCACGGATACCCGTCAGAGCATGGCCGTCACCATCACGGGAACTGCCACGGAGGTCGCCCCGGATCGCCTGAAGTCTGCCCGCGATATATACCTGACCAAACAGCCCCATATGTCTGACTTTACCATGTCTTCCAATACAGCCATCGTTGAAATAACGGTCAATCGTTACGATATAGTGACCCACTTTCAAGATGTCACCATCCTTGAGATTCAAAACAACCGAGTGGTGGGACCATGAGTGCCATACTCCCGTTTACGCACATCGAAGCCCACCATCTGCATACGGTGGGCGGCAAGGCCCTCACCCTGGCCACACTAATGCGACAGGGGATACAGGTCCCCGACGGCCTCTGCATCACCACCACGGCCTACGAGGCGTTCATCGGGACCACCGGCCTTGCCACCCGCATCGATATGGAGATCAACCGACTTCCCCTGGCCGATATGCGCTGGGAAGAGATCTGGGACATGGCCCTGCGCATCCGCAACCTATTTCTCCATACCCCCATCCCGCCCCCCTTGATGGAGAGACTCTCCCCGGAGATTGAGCAACGCTTCGGCACCCATCCCGTGGTGGTCCGCTCCTCATCCCCCGAGGAGGACCGGGCCGGCACCTCCTTTGCCGGCCTGCACGAGAGCTACGTCAATATCTCTGGCGTCCCGGCAATCCTTGAGCATATCCGGCTGGTCTGGGCCTCTCTATGGTCCGATGGCGCCCTCATCTACCGCAAGGAGCGGGGCATGGATATGCAGACGAGCACCATGGCCGTGATCCTCCAAACGCTGGTGCCCGGCCAGCAATCTGGGGTGACCTTCTCCCTCAGCCCCGACGGCGAGAACCATATGGTGGTGGAATCGGTCTACGGCCTCAACCAGGGCCTCGTGGACAATACCATTACACCAGACCGGTGGACCCTGGACCGGCAGAGCGGAGGCATCCTCAGCCACATACCGGCCGTGCGGGAAGAGGCCATACGCCCCACCCCCGGCGGAACTCAGCGAAAACCCCTCACAGAGGGCGAGAAAAAGGCCCCCCCCTTACATGCCGAAATGCTGGACCGGGTATTTCACATGGCCATGGCCTTAGAGAAGAGCTATGGCCGCCCCCAGGACCTCGAGTGGACAATCAGAGATGACACCCTATTTCTCCTCCAGAGCCGGCCGGTCACCACCATCCGGGAGAGTTCAAAGGGAGAGGCCCCCTGGTCAGCGGCCGACAAGCGCCCCTGGTACTTAAGCCTCAAACGCAGCTTCGCTAACTTAAAAACCCTGCACCGCCGCATCGAAGATGAATGGCTCCCCCAGATGGCCAGCGATGCCGAGGCCTTGTCAAGAATCGACCCCACCGGCCTCTCCGATGCCCATCTCATAGACGCCATCGAAAAGCGCATCCACACGCATGAACACTGGCTGGATATCTACTGGCGCCACTTCATTCCCTTTGCCCACGGGGTCCGTCTCTTCGGGCAGATTTACAACGATATCGTGAAACCCGAGGACCCCTACGCCTTCATCGCGCTGCTGGGCGAAACCCGTATGACGGGAGTGGAACGCAATCGAGAGATGCAGGCACTGGCCCACATGATCCGCACCGATTCACATCTCGAGGAGGCGCTGACATCCGGATCGGCACACCACCACCCTCAATTCGAGAACGGCCTGACACGATTCCTCGGCCACTACGACGACCTGACCTTCAAGGCCGTACGATTTTTCAAGGATCAAAAAGGGCTCATCCGCCTGCTGCTGGAGATGGCCCGGCACGAGCCGCCCAAGACAAAACCGGCCCATCAGACCATCGCCGCCCTCACCGATGAGTTTATCAAACGATTCCCCCAAGAGCGGCACGGCTTCGCCCGGGAGGTTCTTGACATCGGACGGGCCAGTTACCAGCTAAGGGACAACGACAACATCGCCCTGGCCCGTATCGAGGCCCAGCTGATCCGGGCTGTGGATGAGGGGAGACTGCGCATCACCGCCCTGGAGACGACTATCACCCAGACGCTCACCGCAGAAGAGGTGGTGATAATGCTGTCAGATCCATCCGCCATGCCCCACCGAGAAAAAAAGGCGGCGGCCATCGACGAACCCGTCGAATATCAGGGCCGGCCGGGAATAAGGCCAGAGACCCAGATCTCCGTTGACAACGATTTTACCATGCGGGCCCGACAGATCGTCGGTCAGCCTGCCGGTCCGGGCCTTGCCGTGGGCACGGCCCGGGTCATCACAGCCGTTGGCGACCTCTTTGAGTTCAAAGCCGGCGAGATTCTCGTATGCGACGCCATCGATCCCAATATGACCTTCGTGGTCCCCCTGGCCGCTGCCATCGTCGAACGCCGGGGCGGCATGCTGGTTCACGGGGCCATCATCGCCCGTGAATATGGCCTGCCCTGTATCACCGGGGTGGCCGACGCCACGGCCCTCATTCACACCGGCAACCGGATCACCGTGGACGGCTATCTAGGGATCGTCACCATCGATACCTGACCATCC
>JABXKT010000080.1 GCA_013619155.1 Desulfobacteraceae bacterium | reverse complement strand
TTCCGTTGCGGTGCTTTGTGGCTCCACGCGTGCCCTCACAGCCGCCCACATACAAAGCCTTTCGGACCTCATGGGCCAGGGGGGAGCAGGCCGCTCCGTGGATCTCTCCCGGGGACTGCGTGGCGTCGTAACCAGGGGGGTTCTTCACCTCATTGCCGAAAAGGAAGGCCTGCGCAAAAAACGCCCGGATCTTCTTGCGGCAAGCCCCCCTTTCTCATACCCCGTGGAGAGCCCTGCCCCGGAAAGCCCCCAAGTCCTGGTCATCCCAGAAACAGGAGATCGCCTGGTCTTCAGATGGACACAATCACCCGAGGGCGCCCTGGACAGCCGTAACGCTATGCGTGTTTTTCTCGCGCCAGACGAAATAATTTTCCCCTTAACGGTTCGAAACACACGCCCCGGGGATCGGTTCCGCCCCGAAGGAGGCAACGGAAGCCGCAAGCTTGGACGCTTCCTCGCCGACTGCGCCATTGAAGGGCCCAAGCGGTCCCAAATCCCCCTGGTGGTGTCAAAAAAAAAGATCTTGTGGGTGGCGGGACACAGGCTGGATGCGGCGGCAGCCGCCTCCCTGCCAGGGAACCCCACCCTTGAAATCGTGCTTGAACGGCATAAAAAGGGTAAAAACCCCACAAATGCTCCGGATTATGCCTTGCCTAAATTGCAATGATGATTAATATGATGGTAACCCTGCGTTGAGTTCAGGGACGAACCGAAGACGAAAGATCTATGGAGGACTCATTTCTTGAACCCATTTTATAAAAATCTCTCCCTCTGGCTGGTGATCATCTTGATGATGATCATGCTGTACAACATCTTCAACCAGAATCAGCCCGTCGGACAGACCGTTGCCTACTCAGAATTTATCGCCCAGGTGGAAGGCGGGAACGTCTCCAAGGTAACCATCCAAGACCGGGATCTCCTGGTCACCGACAGCAACAATGCCACCTACAAGGTGTTCTCTCCCGATGATCTTCAACTCATCCCCACCTTAAGGGACAAGGGCGTCATCATCGAAGCCAAACCCCCCGCCCAGGCGCACTGGCTCGTCTCTATGGTCGCCTCCTGGCTGCCCATGATTATCCTCATCGGTATCTGGATATTCTTCATGAAACAGATGCAAGGGGGGGCTGGCGGCAAGGCCATGAGCTTTGGCAAGAGTAAGGCACGACTCCTCTCCGAAGACCGCCAGCGCATCACCTTCCTCGATGTGGCCGGCGTGGAAGAGGCCAAGGAGGAGCTCTCCGAAGTGGTCGAGTTCCTGCGTGACCCCAAAAAATTCACCCGCTTGGGCGGCCGTATACCCAAAGGCGTCCTCCTCGTGGGCCCTCCCGGTACCGGTAAGACCCTTCTCGCCCGCTCCGTTGCCGGAGAGGCCGAAGTCCCCTTCTTCACCATCAGCGGCTCCGATTTTGTGGAGATGTTTGTAGGGGTGGGTGCCTCCAGGGTGCGAGATCTCTTCGCCCAGGCCAAGAAAAATGCCCCGTGCATCATCTTCATCGATGAGATCGATGCCGTGGGACGGCAGCGAGGCGCCGGACTCGGTGGCGGGCATGACGAACGCGAGCAGACACTGAACCAGCTCCTCGTAGAGATGGATGGTTTTGAAAGCAACGAAGGGGTCATCCTCATCTCTGCCACAAACCGCCCCGACGTCCTCGACCCGGCCCTTCTCCGCCCCGGTCGCTTCGACCGCCAGGTGATGGTGGACCTGCCCGATATCATCGGCAGAAAAAAGATTTTAGAAGTGCATATGCGTAAGACCCCCCTGGGCGATGATGTCAATGTCCTGAATCTGGCCAAGGGGACCCCCGGATTCTCCGGTGCCGACCTTGAGAATATGGTGAACGAGGCGGCCCTTCTGGCAGCCAAACGCGACCAGGACAAACTGCACATGACCGACTTCGAAGATGCCAAGGACAAGGTCTATATGGGCCTTGAACGAAAATCCAAGGTCATCAAGGAAGAGGACAGGAAGACCACCGCCTACCATGAGGCCGGCCATGCCCTAGTGGCCCGTTTCCTTCCCGAGACCGATGCGGTCAATAAGGTCACCATCATTCCCAGAGGCAGGGCGGCTGGCGTCACCTGGTTTCTCCCCGAAGAGCGAGATTTCAAATACAAAGATCAGCTCTTAAGCGAACTCTCCGTGGCCTACGGTGGACGCGTGGCCGAAGAGATCATCTTCAAACGCATCAGTACCGGTGCTTCCAACGACATCAAGCAGGCCACAGGCCTTGCCAATAAAATGGTCCGAGACTGGGGCATGAGCGAAAAGCTGGGTCCCCTCTCCTACTCCAACACCCAGGACCATGTCTTCCTCGGCCGGGAGATCTCCCAGCACAAGGACTACTCCGAGAGCACCGCCCAGATCATCGATGGGGAAGTGACCCGGTTCATCACGGATAGCTACGAAACAGCCCGGAAGATCCTCACCAAGAACTTGGATATACTCCACGCCCTCTCCGAGCTTCTCCTGGACAAAGAGACCGTCGCCGGTAAAGAGCTCGATGAGCTCATCTACACCATGCGCCCCGGCATCGTCCTCACCTCCAACATCCTCGACACCGGTGATGATACCCCGGCCGAAGAGGTGATCTTAGAATCCGATACTCCAGAAAGTACCGACACCGTATAGACCGATGCCATTTTGCCACGGGGCGAACCTCGCCCCGTGGCTTTTTATCTATAATGGCCCCACTTCGGGCGAAAGGACTCTCACGGTATGACCCACTTCGATCTCACCTGGAAAAACCATCGACTCAATCTCGGTAAACGCACCTGTATCATGGGTATCTTAAACGTGACGCCGGACTCCTTCTCTGACGGAGGACAATTTTTCAGCCTTCAACACGCCATCAACCGCGCCAAACAGATGGTGGATGAAGGGGCCGATATCATCGATATCGGTGGCGAATCATCCCGCCCCAACTCTCAATCCGTTAGCCTCTCCGAAGAGATCCGGCGAGTGATTCCCGTGATTAAAGAGTTGGTCAAACACATCGACGTGCCCATCAGTGTGGACACGGTCAAGGCCGAGGTGGCACGGCAGGCCTTAGACAACGGTGCCGCCATGATCAATGACATCACCGCCCTCACGGGAGACCCGGATATGGCACAGGTGGTGGCCGATTATAAGATCCCCGCCATTCTCATGCATATGAAGGGGATCCCCAGTACCATGCAGAACAACCCCGCCTACATCAATCCCGTAGGAGAGATCAATGCCTACCTGAAAGAGTCCATGGCACGCGCCGAGGCGGCCGGTATTCGTCGGGAGATGATCATTGTGGACCCAGGCATCGGATTTGGAAAGACGGTGGGTCATAACTACACCATCATTAAGCACTTAAAAGAGATCCAAGCCCTGGGCGTTCCCATTCTCATGGGCACCTCACGCAAATCCTTTATTCGTCGTACCTTAGAGGAGAATGCCAACGAGGTCACCATGGATGAGATGGACATGGGTACCCAGGCCACGGTGGCCGCATCCATATTGGGCGGGGCCCATATTGTTCGTGTCCATGACGTTAAATCCACGGCCATCACAGTACGCATCATAGACAACATCGCAACGGCCCGTTAAGACGTTTCATCCGTTTAAAAAAGCGCGCGCTCTCTACAGGGTTCCTGAGACCAGGAACCCTTTCCCCTGACCTGCCATGGAGTTATACGGTGTCATCCAAGAAAAAAAAGCACCGCATATCGCCAACACCCCTTATATGGGTCGCTATGGCCCTGATGACCCTAGCCGCCTTCTGGACCCTGGTCATGCCACGGCTCCAGCGAGAGGAGCGTTATCTCGTCTCTCCCATCAAGGTGACTGGGGTGCCTGAAGGCTATGTCATCAGCCGACAATCCCAGACCCATGCCAAAATCCGCATCATCGGAAAACCTTCCACCCTCGATCGCAGCGACCTGTTCAGGCTCCAGGTAAGCATCCCCGATCACCCCGAGGCCGATGGCGTCTACCCCATCATTTCCAACATCTCCGGTCCCTCTCCGGCAAAGATCCTGGCCATTACCCCGGCCGAAATCCACATCCGCCTTGCCCACACCGCCACCCGTGAATTACCCGTGGTCCTTCGCTTAGAAGGGGAGCCCGCACCGGGGTTTCGACTGGGACGGGTCACCATCATCCCGGCCACAACCCAGGTATCTGGCCCCTTGGACACCATCCAAAAACTGGGCCCCATGAGTACCGCCCCCATTCCCATCACCCACGCATCCACCTCCATAAAACGCAAGATACCCCTGGAGAAGAGCCCTGATGCATCGCTCACCATAACGCCTGAACTCTTTACCGTCTCCATTGAGGTGGTGGAGATTCTCTCCACGGTACGTATTACCGGGGTATCCGTTACCACCGATCCCACGGCATCGGATCACATCATCACCCCAAAAACCGTGGATATCGAAGTATCCGGCCCCGCCCGCCTCATGGCGAAGCTAAAGCGTCATGAGGGCATAAGGGCCACCATCAGTACCCGGGCACTGGCCCCTGGCGTCTTTGTCCGAAGAGCCGCCATCACACTGCCTGAGGGGGTCACCCTCATCGGCGCCCACCCGGAACTATTCACAGTCACCATCCTCCCAGGCAGCTAAGCCCGCCGGCGCCCTCCCCCTTGTGCAGAACTATTGCCGCGCCCTATAAAATGGGATAGGGTGATCCTTTTTTCACTCCCAACCGACACTCACCTGCCCCCCAGCGGGTTTAGGCGATGTCCAGCAACGTGGGCCATACGGCCACCGAAATGAGGGATTTATGGTACTGGTTATCGATGTGGGAAACACCAACACGGTGATGGGACTCTTTGAAGAGAAGCAACTGATTCACGATTGGCGAATCCGCTCCCAAAAAAATATGACAGAAGATGAGTTCAACCTTCTCATCAACGGCCTCTTCAAAGAGCGGCAAATCGATGCAAAACGCATCCGGAAAACCGTTATTTCCAGCGTGGTCCCCCGCGTCAAAGGCATCCTCCAGACCTTCTGCACCAAATATCTCGGCCACCCCCCCATCTGGGTGGATGCCGAGACCACCAAGAATCTGATGCCCGTCCTCTACCGAAATCCAGCAGAGGTGGGTGCAGACCGTATCGTCAATGCCATCGCCGCCTATGAAAAATACCACTGCGCCATCATCGCCATCGATTTTGGCACGGCCACGACCTTTGATATCATCTCTGAAAAGGGGGAGTACATGGGTGGGGCCATCGCCCCCGGTGTGATGATCGCCTCTGAAGCCCTCTTCACCCATGCATCCAGGCTTCCCCGTGTGGAGATCTGCTCCCCCCCAAAGCGAGCCATTGGCCTCGATACGACGGAGAGCATGAAGGCCGGTATCATCTTCGGATACGCCGGTCTCGTGGACGGTATGGTGGGACGCATCAAAAAAGAGATGGGATGTGAGGCCAAGGTCATTGCCACGGGCGGACTGGCCACCCTCATCAGCAACGTCACCGACACCATCGAATCGGTGGAGCCCAACCTAACCTTAGAGGGCCTCCAAATTATCAGCGAACGCCTCTCATAAAAAAAGCCGCCCCCAGAGGAAAGAACTCCTCTTCCGGGGCGGCTTTTTAAATGTTCACAGCGGTCATGGGGGTGGATAAGAGGGCATCTAATCCATCCCCATCTCCTCTTCCAGTCGTGCGACCTCTTCTTCCATGACCCGCCTCGCCTCCGGGGTCATATCCTCTTCAACCAGACGTTTTTTCAAGGCCAATAGCACCATCTCCTGACGATAATCGCCACAGGTGTAAGGCCCTTTCGGTGTATGTGTTGTCATGGCTTACCTTTTAAATTCGTTGTAGACCCGATAAAAAAGGTCGTTTTGCCGAACACCCTTTTCTAAAATCGAGTCGATATGTCCGATATCTCCACTATTCACAACCATATTGACGCTCTGACGAAAGGCCACCATCTCATCTCGGGTGCGGTGGGTCTTCGACATCAAAAAAACCGTCATACACCGCCGCGTCGCCATGGGCTGACGGTTTAGGTAGATAAGCACCCCGTTGGTCTCCGCGTCTCGGGCATCGAACATCTCATCCACCACCACCACATCGTAGCAGTGATAGCGCATATTTTTCAAAGCACTGCGCGTATCCATGACCAGAGTCGTACTGTACTCCATGCCCACAAGGGCCATGCGCACCGCCTCACGTATCTCCGCATCTTTGACACAGATAATGGCGGTGAGCCCCTCCTCCTCCATAAAATCGAAGGGCCGCTCGTCGGCATCGTCGCCCTGGTGGGGGGCCTCATCGAAATGGATAGCGGGTGAGGGCTCCGCCTTCGTCTCACCCTTTACAACACCGCCCTCCTTAGGGCCCACCGGCAACTTATTGTGACATCGGGGGCAGGTTAGGGTCACAATTCGGTTTTCAGGGAGCTTCTCATCGGGAACACTAAATCGGCTGCCACAGCTCTCACATGTAATATTCATCGTCACCTTAAAATTTTCTAAAAACGGCTCACACCAGGTTGCCCTTGTATCCATGATCGATCTCAAGGGAGTCAATATCGGTGGTTTTCTCGCCCCGAGAACTCTTCACGAAGTCGATCCCCCGGCCCACGACCGCCTTATGGGTCGAGTAGACCATGGCGGTCTCCTGGGTGATGAGTCCCTGTTCATAAAGGTCCGTGATATAGCTGTCAAAGCTAGTCATACCAAACGATTTGCCCTGCTCCATGACATCGGTGTAGGTCTTCCCGTCAGACTCCCCATGCAAGATGAGATCCTTCACGCGGAGACTGCTCCCCAGCATCTCAAAGGCGGCCACTCGACCGCCGCCCACCTTGGGCAGGAGACGCTGGCAGATGATCCAGCGTAAAGAGTCGGCCAGACGAAGACGAAGCTGCCTCTCCTCATCCGAGTCAAACATCCCCAGGATACGATTGATGGTGGCCCCGGCATTATTGGTATGCAAGGTGGTCAGTACAAGATGCCCCGTCTCTGCCGCCCGCAGGCCGATCTCCACCGTCTCCGGGTCCCGCATCTCCCCCACAAAGATCACCTTGGGGGCCTGGCGCATGGCAGAGCGTAAGCCGCTGGCAAAATTTTCAAAATCGCTGCCCAGCTCCCGTTGATTGAATGTGGCCATCTTGTGGGAGTGCTGATATTCGATGGGGTCTTCTAAGGTAATCACATGCACAGGACGCGTGGCATTGATCTCGGAGAGCACGGCGGCAAGGGAGGTCGTCTTGCCCGTCCCGGTGGCACCGGTGACAAAGACAATCCCGTTTAGCAGCGTGGGAATCTCATAGAAGGCTTTGGGGAGATTGAGGGCCTTGACCGAGGGGACACTGGTCTCGAGACGCCTCAAGACAATGGAGTAGTGGCCGGACTGGGAGAAGATATTCACCCGAAAGCGGGCCTTTCCGAGAAGGGTGTACGAGAGATCGCAGGAGCCCGTACGAATAAGAGTCTCGGTGAGACGTCGGTCCTGTCCCATAAGATTCATGGCGATCCGCTCGGTCTGAAACGGGGTGAGCGCCTTGAGATCAGGCTCCAGATCCACTTTTAGGAGCAGCCCGGAGCTCTCCACCTGCAGCGGCCGCCCCACGGTGAGGTTCAGATCCGATACGTTATTGTGGGAATCGAGCATCCGCGAAAGGATGTAATCCATCTCCTGCTTTCTCATGGTCTCTCTCCTAGCGCAGAACCCATCCCGGGCCCATATCCTCTTTTACCCATCTGTAAAATCATCCGGAACACCGGCCAGCATCGGCCGAAATTTTTGTTTATCATACGCCTTGCTGTAGGCATCGTCGGCGCTGATCATCCCCTTGTTGTAGAGTTCCATGATGGAGTCGTCCAGGAGCATCATTCCATATTTTTGCCCCACCTGAATGGCTGAAGGGATCTGATGACTCTTCCCCTCCCGCACCAGGTTTCTCACGGCCGGCGTGGCGATGAGAATTTCTAAGGCCGCGCACCGCCCTTTTCGGTCGATACGCTTGAAAAGGGTCTGGGCCACCACCGCCCGAAGACTGTCGGAGAGGGTCGATCGTATCTGGGCCTGCTGGTTTGCCGGAAATACCTCCACCAGACGGTCCACCGTCTTGGGCGCACTGGAGGTGTGAAGGGTCCCCAAAACGAGATGGCCGGTGGAGGCCGCCTCGATGGCGAGGCTGATGGTCTCGAGGTCCCTTAACTCTCCGACGAGGATAATATCGGGGTCCTCCCGCAGCGCTCCCCGAAGGGCGGCACTGAAACTCTGGGTATGATTGCCCACCTCGCGGTGACTCACCAGGCAGCCCTTGCTCTGATGAACAAATTCAATGGGGTCTTCGATGGTAATGATATGATCCTGCCGCAGGCGGTTGGCCACGTCGAGAATGGCGGCAAGGGTGGTGGACTTGCCACTGCCCGTGGGGCCGGTGACAAGAACCAATCCCCGAGGCAAGCTGGCCAGGCGGGATATCACCGGGGGCAGTCCCAACTGCTCGGCGGTCATGATCTGGCTGGGAATCTCACGAAAAACCGCCCCCACGCCATTTCTCTGCATAAAGAAGTTGGCTCGATATCGGGCCAATCCTGGGATCTCATAGCCGAAGTCGACGTCTCCGGTCTCTTCAAACACCTTAACCTTGGATTCGGGAGCGATCTCGTAGATCATCCCCTTCAAGGTGGTGTTGTCCAATACTTTGTATTTGACCCGCTCGATACTACCATTGATCCGAAGAGCCGGGGGCTGCCCTGCCGATAGGTGCAGATCCGAGGCCCCCTGATCGTGCATCAGCTTAAAAAAGGCATCAATCTTTGCCATGGATACACACTCCTTAAAAAATCTAAAATCAGGCCGTCCTTGAAGCCCCGGATCAGGACTCCGCGATTTTGAGACGGCCCATGCATCGATTACGATGCCACATCATTACATCATGCGTGCCAAATGATAAAGAGAATCGACCACAAATGTCCGGACGAAATAAATGGCGGCGATGACCACAATGGGTGAGATGTCGATCCCCCCCATATACGGAATTTTTGAGCGGATACGATCGAGTACCGGTTCTGTGGCGTTATGGATAAAACGCACAATCGTATTGTAAGGATCGGGATTAACCCAGGACAAAATGGCACGAGCAATGACGATAAAAAGGTAGATCGTCAAGGCCATATCAAGCACCACGGCTACAGCTTTGATAAAATTTGCTATAATAAACATATGCGTTAAATAATACCCTTTAAATATGTCTCACCCAAAAAGTATTTATGGGTAAAAGAGACCGGTTCGAAGGAATAGATATGCTGACAAAAATATGTTATATATCAGCGATAAGTCAAGATATTTTGTCCGAAGACACCGCGCACAAGCGAGATACCCCTCCCCTTGAAGTGTCGGTTTTTTCATGGGATTTTCCCGTCCACCCCCCTTTCAGACAGACCCACTCAAGGAGTAATTCCATGGGCGCATCAGATGTCCGCATCGGTTTTATCGGTGCCGGTAACATGGCCGAAGCCATGGCAGGAGCACTTATCTCTTCTGGCAAAGTGCAGAGTAGACAACTCACCCTTTGCGATATCAGGAAAGATCGACTCACTCACTTAGAAACTCAGTACAACGTCCATACCTCAACCACAGCAGCCGAAACCTTTGCCATGGCCACGACGGTAGTCCTGGCAGTCAAGCCCCAGGGAATGAAACCCCTTTTAGAGGATCTTCGAAGTAAAGGGGTATACCGAACAGATCGGCGCAAACAAGTCATTACCATTGCGGCAGGCCTGCCCCTCTCCTTCTATGAAGAGATCTTCTATACTGGAATGGCGCCACACTTTGCCAAACGCCTGCCCATTTTACGCGTCATGCCCAATACTCCGGCCCTCGTCCTTGCCGGTATGTCAGGCCTGTGTGGCAACTGCCACGCCACCGATTCCGATATGGATCTGGCCGAATCCATCCTCTCCTCCATGGGGGATGTGCTGCGCGTGACCGAAGAGCAGATGGATGGGGTCACCGCCATCTCTGGGTCTGGACCCGCCTACTTCTTCTACCTGGTGGAGACCATGGTGAATACCGCCATCGAGCTGGGATTTGATAAAGATCAGGCCCATCGCCTGGCCCTGGCCACCCTAAACGGATCTGCCAAACTCCTCTTGGCCAGCGACGAAGACCCCGCCACACTCCGAAAAAAGGTCACCTCCCCCGGGGGCACCACCGAAGCGGCCATCAACGAAATGGCGGCTCAAAATGTCCCCGAAGGCATTCGACAGGGGATACTCGCCGCCGCTAAAAAATCCCGCGACCTGAGCCGATCCCTCTAGGAACAAGATAGTATTTGCCTCTCCTATCCCATGGCGATATATCCCAACGGTCACAGCTCCATGAGGGACATCGCCATGGCCCGCCAACGAGAAGGGCTTACCCACCGAAGCCTTCCTTACCATTCCTCCTCATTGTAAGTAGAACCCCTCACCCCATCCTGAGCTATGATTATATGCTCTTCTGTTGCCAAACCCCCCTGCAATCTATATGATCTCCGGACCGAATTAAACCTATTCACGTACATTTGCTATTGTTTTACTCTAGGGACTCCGGGAGATCAATCATGGGATTCAAAATGGCTGTCATCGCCGTTTACGCGGCCATCATCGCCTTTATCGGTATCACCAACCTCAAAAAAAACAGCTCGTTCGGTGATTTTTTCCTCGGCGGGCGGTCCATCGGACCGTGGATGAGTGCCTTCACCTATGCCACCTCCTACTTCTCCGCCGTTCTCTTCATTGGTTTTGCCGGAAAAATCGGGTGGGGATTCGGCTACTCCGGTCTCTGGATCGCCCTGGGCAATGCCTTCGTGGGGGTCTTAGGGGTCTGGTGGCTCATGGGCAGCCGCATCCGTCGCATGACCGAAGAGCTCGGCGTCCAGACCATGCCCGAATTTTTCGAGGCACGCTACACCAGCCCGAAGTTCAAGTTGATGGCATCCATGGCCATCTTCATCTTCTTCATCCCGTACACCTCGGCGGTGTTCATGGGACTGAGCTACCTCTTCCAGTCCAATTTCCAGCTCCCCTACACCACGGCACTCATCCTCATGGGAGGCTTTACCGCCCTTTATATGAGCACGGGTGGCTACCGGGCCATGGCCTCTCTGGATGTGATATTTGGCATGATCATGATCGTTGGGGTTCTCACCCTCTTGGCCTTTACCATGAAGGCCGGGGGGGGACTGACCCACCTCACCGCCTCCCTGGCCGCCATCGACCCGAAGCTCACCACGGCGGTGGGCCCTCCCGGAGCATGGCCTCTCTTCTGCCTGGTATTTCTCACCAGCACCGCCCCCTTTTGCATGCCCCAACTGGTGCAAAAATTTTATGCCATCCGAGATGATCGAGCCATCAAGGTGGGCATGGTCGCCTCCACCTTCTTTGCCCTTCTCATCGGGGGCATCGCCTACTTCACGGGAGCCACCGCCCGGGTCTTCCTCACTCCAGAATCCGTTCCCACAGCGTTTGAGGGGGGCAAACCCCTATTCGATGCCCTGATGCCCGAACTGCTGGCCAACATCATCCCCGACTCCCTGTCGGTACTCATGCTGCTCCTTGTTCTCTCCGCCTCCATGAGCACCCTGGCCGCCCTGGTTCTCATCTCCAGCTCCTCCCTTGTCAAAGATATTTACCAGGGATTTCTCAATAAAGAAGCCTCGGGGACCAGCCTGGCCCTCTTCATGCGCGGCGCCAGTGTCTTTTTTGTGGTGATCTCCGTGGGGTTGGCCTGGATGCGACCCGCCACCATCGTAGCGATCTTAGGGATCTCCTGGGGAGCCATCGGATCCCTCTTCTTGGGGCCTTTCGTCTGGGGCCTCTTCGTCCAGAGCGATACCATCCATGGTCGCGGCGCCATGGCCTCGGCCCTGTGCTCCCTTGCCTTATGCCTCGGCCTCTACGCCACCGGTACCAGCTCCCCTGAGGCGGGAACCCTGGGGATGCTCTGCTCCCTGGCCACCACCCCGCTCTTTGGCATACTCATAGCGAAAGAGTAGCCAGATACAAAAGGTGCGGGAATCATCATTCCCGCGCCTTTTGTTTTAAAAAAAGCCCCCCAAGCCCCAGCAAAAAGCCTCTCTCCTCATATATATCCATGGATACCATTTGACTTTATAATACCCTCATATATATAGTATATTTTTTTAGCCATCGCACCTTTTTTACATGCTTTTTTTGCACATGCCCGCCCACCTGGCCTCACAGATGAGTTATTAAGAAGCACCTCAATAGCGACTTAACCAGGAAACGTGAACACGATGAAAAAAAATTACAACGGCATTGGAATTAACACCTCAAAAAATACCCATGAAATAGTATTCAGCCTTGTTAAAGAGAAGGATCACCCTGCATCGGTTTTAGACATCCCCTGTGGCAGTGGCGCCCTCACCCAGCGGCTCAAGGACAATCGATACGCGGTCACGGCCTCGGATATTGTTCACCACCTGTTCCAGCTGGATGAATCCCTTTTTGTTCACTCCGATTTAAACAAAACCCTTCCATTTCCGGATAACTCATTTGATATTTTAACCTGCGTTGATGGTATCGCCCACGTTGAAAATATTCCCCATACAATACGAGAATTTAACCGGGTTTTAAAGACAGGAGGGGCCTTAATCGTATCCACCCCAAACATCTCCTCTTTGAGATCACGGTTCAGATACCTCCTCACCGGATTCCACAATAAGAGAAAGCGCCCCTTGGATGAATCGGCCCCCACACCGGAACATCTCATCAATATCATCGAGCTCCCCATGCTCCGATACTTTCTTCATACAAATCACTTCTCGATCATCACCGTCAAAACCAACAGAACCAAACTTGTCTCCTGGGCTTATGGATGGCTGGCCCCTCTCTTCTTTCTCTCCACCCTCCTTGTGTTCAAAAGAAAAAAGAGCTCTCCACAAGAGAAAAAAAACCGTCGAGAGATTCTAAAAAGCCTCTTTACCCGCACCATTCTCTTCGGAGAGACCATGATCATCCATGCAGAAAACACCAAATAAGCCGCTTAAAAAAAGCCCCAGGACGAAAGGGCGCATCACACAAAAATATCCCCATCGATATAGCCATTCCATCCGTACAGCTAAAAAAATGGTCTCACCATCGATACGACCTAAATTTAGTCCATAAATGATCGCCTTCCCTATACGGGCACCATAAGAACCGTAAGGGACGCCCCCTCTTTACCTTACTTCTACCCCATGATATAAAAGTCATCGATTCCTAGTTTTACGCCTCACATCCTCTGAACTCAGACCCGCTTCGCCTCAGGAGGCATCATGATCGAGATCTTTTCCCAGCTTACCGTTCCCCAGGACTCTCTTTTCCTAACCCACTGGGCACCCTCAGAAAAAAAAGCCACCGCCGTTATCATCCTCGCCCACGGCATGGCCGAACACACGGCCCGCTACCGAGAATTTGCCCAACGCCTCACAGAAAATGGATTCACCGTCTACGCCCATGACCACCGAGGCCATGGGCGTAGCGTCACCCAGAAGGGAATATACGGCCATTTCGGCGATCACGATGGCTGGAATCGGGCCCTGACCGATCTGGACACCCTGGTCTCCCACGCCACAAAAAACCACCCCGGGCTTCCCGTTTTTCTCTACGGACACTCCATGGGATCATTTCTCGTGCGAGATCTCGTGGTCCACACGAAAACGCCCCTTAAGGGAGCCATCATCAGCGGAACAGCCCACCTACCCTCCCTTCTCACCCGCGCCGGACAATGGATCGCAGAGTGTCAGATCCGATGCGTCGGCCCCCGCGCCCCGAGCCATCTCATGAATCGCTTAACGTTCGGCGTCTACAACCTCTGCGTCGTCCCCGCCCGGACCCCCTTCGACTGGATCTGCAGCGATCCTGAAAGCGTGGACCGGTATATCAACGACCCCCTGTGTGGGTATATCTCCACCACCGCTTTTTTCAGAGATATGACCTTCGGGCTGACCCGCATCGGACGAAAGGCCCATATCAAAAAAACACCCGGGGACCTCCCCTTGCTTTTCCTGGCGGGAAAAAAAGACCCCGTGGCCACCATGGGCCATGCGGCCACGACCCTTGCCGCCCGCTATCGGGCCGCCGGTAGTCATGATACCCAAGTCATACTCTACGAGGGCGCTCGGCACGAACTCTTTGGAGAGCCCATAAAAGAGTCCGTCTACAGCGATATCATCCAATGGATAGAGACCCGGCGCCTTTAAATTCCTCGATCATTCATAAAAAATAAGAGGCCATCATGATCACCGCACATACCCGTGAATTTGCCTATCTTGCCGGACAACCCCTCGCTGATCCGGCCAAAAAAAACCTCCTCCTCATCCATGGGGCCGGCCAGAACAGCCGATTCTGGGAGCATCAGGTGGAGGGGCTCGCCCCGCACATCAATACCTACGCCCTGGACCTTCCCGGCCACGGACGAAGCCAGGGGCCGACACGACAGAGCATTGCCGATATGGCCCACGCGGTACTCGAGTTTATGGATGCCATGGGGCTCACCTCGGTGATCCCCTGCGGCATCAGTATGGGAGGGGCCATAGTGCTCCAGCTCCTCATCGAAAACCCAAATACCTTTCCCGAAGGGATTCTCACCAACACCGGTGCCCGATTGAAGGTTCTGCCCGATATTTTAGACACCGTTAAAAATAATTACGCGACCTATATGACCGCCCTGTTTCACATGGCCATACCCGCCGATAAACGCACCAAAGAGACGAAGAAAGCCCTTTTAAATACCCTAGAAACCGATTATAGGATCACCTACAGTGACCTTATGGCATGCAACGCCTTTGATGTCATGACCCGCCTCTCCACGATAGAGAGTCGAGTCCTTGTCATGGCCGCGGAAAAAGATCTCTCCACCCCCTTAAAGTACGGGCGCCTTTTAAGCGATAGGATAGAGAATGCGTCCTTTGCCCTTATAAATGGCTGCGGACACTTTTCCCCCATCGAGGATCCCGAGGCGTTCAACAAAGCCGTTATGTCGTTTCTTTAATAACGCGTCTGCGCAAATCATGGGTTGACCACCACCCCGATTTACCGGTTCCATTGTTTTCTCGCTTTATGGCGACACCATCACATCCTGATCAGTCTGGAGTATTGACACCCATGAGAATCACATGCAGCGGATGCGGCAAAACCTACAATATCGATGATAAAAAAATTCCCGAGGGACGACGAATCAAGGTTCCGTGCCCCGGATGCCAGACCCCGATGGTGGTGGAAAAGACAAGAAGAGAGCCCCCGGCCGGCCTTCCCGCCCACGGAAAAGATCTCCTCATAAAAATAATCAAAGAGTCCAAGGCCCTGCCCCCCATGCCCGAAGTCATGAGCCGGGCCATGACCGTCTTAAACGACAGAAACTCGGGTTTTAATGAGATCGGCGAGGTCATCAAGACGGACCAGGCTCTGGCCACCCGGGTCTTAAAGATCGCCAACTCGGCGTATTACCGATTGAGTGTGCCTGTTTCCACGGTAAAACAGGCCGCCGCCATCATGGGCAGCCAAGCCATCTCCGATCTGATCACCGTGGTGAGCACATCCAAGATGCTGGGCAAGAGCCTCACCGGATACCGCATCGCCTCGCATCACATCTGGGAACACAGCCTCGCCTCCGCCTATGCCGCACGCCTCATCGCCGAGCTCAAGGTCCCGACCCTTGCCAACGACGCCTTCAATGCCGGACTCATCCACGACTCAGGGCTGCTCATCCTCGATCCCTTTATCACCATGGTCAACGATGCCTTTAACGACATGATGAAAAAAGAACACGCCACCTTCTGTGATGCAGAAAAAAAACTCTTTGGCTTCACCCATGCCGAGGTGGCCAGCCTATTCTTTCAGAAATGGCACCTTCCCAAGGTCCAGACCGAAGCGGTCCGCCTCCAGCACGCCCAAAACGACGATAAGAGCCCCCTGGCCCATATCATCCACGTGGCCGACATCATCGCCATGCGCATCATGGAAAGCCCGGACCCATCGGGTACCCACAGCCGTATCCACCCAAAATCCGTGGAAAAACTCTGTCTCTCCTTAGAGGAGATGGAAGAGATCGGCGCCACGGCCAAGGAGGCCGTCATCTCCGTCACCCGATCCCTGGGATAAGGCCTGTGCCCCCATAAATGGCGGATAAAAGGGGGTGCCCCCTTAAAAAAACAGCCCCACCCTTAGCGAAGGCTAAGATACTGTGAGAGCGGGATATTCTGGTCAAAATGAAAGACCCGCCATACAGAGCCCCCCTTTTTTTTAAAAAATCTCATTGACAGCCCCCCCTCATTTTCTCTATGTAAAGGCCACCGGATCACAGCAGATCAAACGTCCGGTAACGCCGCGAAGGAAATTCCTTCACCCAATTTTGGGGCTGTAGCTCAGCTGGGAGAGCGCATGACTGGCAGTCATGAGGTCAGGGGTTCGATCCCCCTCAGCTCCACCAT
>JABXKT010000079.1 GCA_013619155.1 Desulfobacteraceae bacterium | reverse complement strand
CCCATGTAGCCATCGCCCCAACGGCCCAGACGAGATGCCGCGAAACCATGGACTTCTACGCCATCACCTAAAACCTTATCGCCGATCTAAGGGGAATCCGTGCCCGAAACATACCATGACCATGACGACGGCCTCACCGTCATCACCACCCACATCAACGCCGATTTCGACGGCATCTCATCGGTTTTAGCCGCTCACAAAATCTACCCCGGATCCGTGGTGATTCTCCCCAATGCCGGCGAAAAGAAAAATCTAAAAAATTTTTTCATCAGCTCCCTGCTCTATCTCTTTAACATGAAGCGCATCGCAGAGATCGCCGATAAAAAAGTGAGTCGGGTGGTGCTCGTCGACACACGAGATCTTTCACGCCTGGGCGAGATGGCCGCCATCATCACCACCCAGACCCCTGACATTCATATCTATGATCACCACCCGGACCAGGCCGGAGACCTTAAGGGGAGCCATGAGGTGATCCAGATGGTGGGAGCCACCGCCACCATCCTCACCGACTGCATCCAAGAAAAAGGGATCACCCTCTCCAAGGAGGAGGCCACCATCATCTGCCTGGGGATCTATGAGGATACGGGTTCATTTACCTACACCTCCACCACACCGAAGGATTTTCGAGCCACCGCCCACCTCGTCTCCTGCGGGGCCAACTTAGATATTGTCTCAAGCCTCATCGCCAAGGAGCTGGCCCCGGCCCAGGTGGCCCTTATCAATGACATGCTGCAACGCTCCGAGCGACGCATGGTCAATGGGGTGGAGATCACCCTCGTCTCCTTAACCTTCGAGGAGTATATTCCAGACCTATCCACCCTCGTTCAGAAGGTGATGCGCATCGAGAGTTTCGGGGTCCTCTTCGTTCTGGCCGGTATGGGCCACCGCATCCATATCGTGGCCCGAAGCTGCCTGCCGGAGGTGGATTGCGGCGCCATCCTCTCAGAATTCGGGGGCGGTGGACACCCCTTTGCCGCCTCGGCGGTGATCCGTGATATGCCCCTGCCCCAGGTGGAGGAGACCCTGGGGGCCCTTCTCACACAACATGTCAAGCCCATCCGAACGGCACGCCACCTCATGAGCGCTCCGGCCATCACCATTGCCCCCCTTCTCCCCCTTTCGGAGGCATCGCGTCTTCTCACCCGTTACAATATCAACACCCTGGCCGTCACGGAGTTTATCGACGAACGGGAGATCGTACGAGGCTACATCACCCGCCAGGTGGTGGAACGCGCCCTCTCCCATAATTTTGGCCTCTGCCCCGTCCATGATTTTATGTCCTCCACCGTGACAGTGGCCACCCCCGAGACCGATTTCAACACCCTCGTGGACCTTATTATCGGCAACAAGCAGCGCCTCCTGCCCATCATGGAAAACGATCGAATAAAAGGGGTGGTCACACGCACCGATCTTCTCAACCTCCTCATCTACAGCAAAGAGCACAACCGACCCGAAGGCGATGAGGCGCGTTTTGGCTCCCTCTTTCCCAAGGAGAAGCCTCTGACCTACCTCATGCGGGAACGCATCGCCCCAGATATCTTAGAGCGTCTCATAAAAATCGGTGAGGTGGCCCATGCCATGGGCTTTGGAGTCTATGTGGTGGGCGGCTTTGTCCGGGATCTTCTGCTCCGGCGAAAAAATGATGATGTGGACATCGTCATCGAGGGGGAGGGGATCACCTTTGCCAAAGCCTTTGCCAAGATGATGGGTGCCCGCATCAACACCTACTCCAAATTCGGTACCTCGGTGATCATCTTCCCCGACGGTTTTAAGGTGGATGTGGCCACGGCCCGCATGGAGTATTACACCTCACCGGCCGCCCTTCCCGAGGTGGAGACCAGCTCCATCAAGCGCGATCTCTATCGCCGTGATTTCACCATCAACACCCTGGCCATCCGCTTGGACCCCGAAGGATTTGGCACCCTAAACGATTTTTTTAACGCCCAGCGGGATATCAAAGAGAAACGCATCCGTATCCTCCACAACTTAAGTTTTGTCGAGGATCCCACCCGCATATTTCGGGCCATCAAATTCGAACAGCGATTCGGGTTCACCATAGGCAAGATGACCCGAGAGATGATCAAAAATGCCATTCACCTGGATGTATTCCAAAAATTAGGTGGGGGACGGATCTTCAACGAATTTCGACAAATTCTGGAGGAGGAGAATCCGGTACCGGCCATCCTGCGTATCTTCGACTTGGGTCTCATGGAGATCATCCACCCGGCCATCGGCAAGCATAACGACCTGATAAAACAGTTGGATAACGCGAAAAGAGTACTCGCCTGGCATGATCTCATGTACACCGAAGAGCCCCTGGAGAGATGGGTCATCTACCTCCTCACCCTCCTGGCCCAATGCACCCGCAAGACCTCCGAAGAGGTGGCCACCCGGCTCATGCTCGCCCCCAAACGTCGAAAATTCATTACCGACGACAGGTTCCATGCACGGGGGGCCTACACCTGGCTCACCCGTAACCTGCCCGCATCCAATAGCGATCTCTACCGAGAGCTCTCCCCGTTGCGGACAGAGCTCCTCCTCTACATCATGGCCGTCTCAAACGACGAGGCGATCAAAAAAGCGATCTCCCACTATATGAGTCAGTTGCGCCACGTGTCTCTCTCCATCATGGGCCGAGATCTAAAGGAGATAGGGTTAACACCCAGTCCCCTTTTCAGTGAAATTCTTAAAAAAACCCTGGATGCCAAACTCGATGGAATCCTCCACGACAAAAATGATGAGCTGGCCTTTGCCGCCCAGTATCGATAGCCAAGGATCCCCCCCCGACTCGATTGCTATTTGATCTTTCCTATTTTTTACGGCATAGAAAGGGGGGCCTTGGGCAGTCGAGCACAAAAAAAACCGGCCGCCCCTTAATTTAAGGTCCCTAAGAAATGAAGGTGTCACCAACCATCTCTTCTCTTACGTGTAGGGATGCACTCACTGACTGGATCTATCAAGGCCTTCTCACATCATAAGAAGGTCCACCAAGGATGAACGCGATGAAAGAGACCATACTGACAGGGATACAAACCTCTGGGACCCCCCACCTCGGCAACTATGTGGGAGCCATGAGGCCCGCCATCGAAGCAAGCCGGAGAACCGATGTCCGCCCTTTTTATTTTCTGGCGGACTACCACTCCATCATCAACTCCCATGACCCCGCAAAGCTCAAGCACTCCAGCATGGAAGTGGCCGCCACCTGGCTTGCCATGGGACTCGACACCGACAATGCGACCTTCTACCGTCAGTCCGACATCCCGGAGATCCCCGAACTCAACTGGATCCTCAGCTGCATGACGGCCAAGGGGCTGATGAACCGTGCCCACTCCTATAAGGCAAAGGTTCAGGCAAACGAGGAGAACAACGCATCAGACCCCGATAAGGGCGTCACCATGGGGCTCTACAACTACCCCATCCTCATGGCAGCCGATATTCTCATGTTCAAAGCCCATAAAATCCCCGTGGGAAAAGATCAGATTCAGCATATCGAGATGACCCGAGACATCGCCTCCCGTTTCAACCACCACTACGGAGAGCTCTTTGTCCTTCCCGAGGCCCTCATCGATGACTCTGTCTCTATCCTCACCGGCCTCGACGGACGCAAGATGAGCAAGAGCTACAACAACACCATCCCCCTTTTTCTGCCCGAAAAGAAACTGCGCAAACTCATCATGAAGATCCAGACCAACTCCCTGGAACCGGGCGCCCCCAAAGATCCCAAGGGGTGCACCCTCTTTGAGATCTTTAAGGCCTTCGGGACGGAGGCCGAGGTGGCCGATCTCGAAAAACGCTACGAGGCCGGCATTGCCTGGGGTGAGATGAAGCAGTTCCTCTTCGAGTACATCAATGAGATCCTCTCTCCATTTCGAGCCACCTATGATGAGCTCATGGCCAACCCAGGAGTCATCGAGGCCGAACTCATCAAGGGCCGCGACCGTGCACGGGAGTTCAGCGTCCCCTTCCTTCATGAGATTCGAAAAGCCGTAGGCTTCTCCCCTCTGGGATAAACGACCAAGGGAGTTAGTCACCATGGACCCACTCTTTGGTTCCCATTACGCCGTGAGACTCGATGTATTTGAAGGCCCCATGGACCTTCTCGTCCACCTGGTCATCAAAAACGATATGGATATCCTCGATATTCACATCGCCACCATCACGGAGCAGTACATGGCGTACTTAGAGCTACTCCAGGCTCTCAACATCGAGCGGGCCGGTGACTTTCTCCTCATGGCGTCCACCCTCGCCCATATCAAATCACGTCTGCTGCTCCCCCCATCCGGGGATGAGGGAGACGAGGATCCCCGCTTGGAGATTGCCCGTCCCATCATGGAGTACCTGCGCATGAAACGCTCATGCCAATGGCTCGAGAGGCAGGAGATGATCGGGGCCACCACCTTCACCCGTACCGGGGACCCTGAGCCCGCCCCCTCCTCGAAGCCTGGGGAGACACGCCCCCTAGAGGCCAACCTCATGGATCTGATGGAGGCCTTTAAAGGGGTCATGGCCAGCCACTATCCCGATCATACCGTGGACTTCTCCACGGAGAAATTGAGTGTCCGTGAACGCATGGCCGAGATTGCGAAACGCCTCACCGAGAAAAGCTCCATCCTCTTTAGCGAACTCTTTCATCCCAAAGAGTCCAAGCCGGAGCTGGTGGTCACCTTTCTTGCCATCCTCGAGATGGCCAAGCAAGATAGCCTACGCATCATGCAACATGTACAGAGCGGTATCATCCGCATCTTTGCCCCGCCCCTGGTGCCATAAGAAACAAAAATGCGGAGCACGCGCCATAGATAGATGAGGCGACGTTGTCACTATTCAGCTCAAAACGAAGCCTTCTACGGTGAAAGTGACCCAAAAACATGCCTCCGGCGGCCGGGCCTGTCGATTTAAGTACCAGAATAAAAATAAAACATACAAAAAGCGATGCCTCCGGCGGCGAGGTGAGCCACCTCGAAAGCAATTTACCGCTACGCTTTACCCCTCGTTCCTCGGGATAAATCACAGCGATATTCTTATGAAATTCAAATATTTATTTTTTTATCAGCGACCAAAGACATTAGAGCGGATACGATTCGCTGTATCTCTAATTTTTGTAAATAGTGACTGCCACATATGAGGGTGCAAACGACTAAAATAGGCATTTTTTCGATTAAATCGACACGCCCCGCTAGGAGATAAATCCCCTAATCTCCAGATTAGTAACGATGACGGACCAAAAGTCCGTCATCGTTACAATAAACGTTTGTTTGGCAACCTTTTCAAAAGGTTGGCTCCCGGCAGGGCTGCCGGAGGCGATACTTTAACCGCATGGCCGCCGGCAGGCTCAATTTTTAAAACCCACGTTCACCATAGACGGCCTTTTTTTTAATAGTCCCCATGCACCGCGCCTAAAGGAGAGCCCCATGCCCCTGGCCACACCCAAAGAGATCATCGAAGGGCTTCTCTTCTCAGCCCCCCGCCCCTTGTCCATGGAGAGACTGCGGAACCTCGTGCCCGAGATAGAGAAAAAGATGGTACGCCACATCGTCGAAGAGCTGATACGAGAGTACGAGACCCGTGAAGGGGGGATTCACCTCGTCCGCCTGGCCGGAGGCTATCAGTTCCGGACCCGGGCCCATCTCGCCCCGTGGATGACAAAACTCCACCAGGCGACCCCCCTTAAACTCTCCCGGGCCGCCTTAGAGACCCTCTCCGTCATCGCCTACCGGCAGCCGGTGATCCGAAGTGAAGTGGATTATATCCGGGGGGTGGACTCCGGAAGTATCATACGGTCCCTACTCACCATGAAACTGATCCGTGTGGCCGGCCGCAAGGAGATACCAGGCCGCCCCCTCATCTATGCCACCACGCACCAGTTTTTGGAGTTATTCGGGCTCAACAGCATCGATGACCTCCCCTCACCCGAGGAGCTCGGTGATGCGCCCCTCCTCACACCCTGACCCTATAACACCGTACAAGCGGAGGGAACTGACCATGGGTCATTGAATGTTCCCCCTAAAGATACTGTTATTAAAACTAAAAAAATATTACAATTTTAAGTCCAAATATTTCAAGTTCCCGTACAAACCCCCTTTCTAAACTTTTCATTGACAGGACTTCACTCGGCAACATAGTCTTTTATTTCCGTAGGGCGTGCATTCACAGGGGCTGCCTCCACTCAAGAGGCCAGCGCCGTACTATAAAATAGTATGGCAAACCTGCCTGCATCATCCACCACGGGAAAAGGCCCTCCATAAAAAATTCGAAGGGGCGCAGAAACCAGGGACGTAAACGTGGCACTTACTCACATGATATTCGGGTAAAAAATATATGAGACTATCCAGCAAAAGCAGATATGCCGTCAGGGTACTTCTTGAACTCGCTCGCCATAAAGGGGGAGACCCCATCCAAGTGGGTGTAATTTCAAGACTTCAAGACATTCCCGTAAAATTTCTGGAGCAGATTATCCGGGATCTCAAAAAAGATGGATACATCACCAGTTTTCGAGGCCCCAAGGGGGGATATAAACTCCTGGCAGACCCTGAGAAAATTACCTTTGGCGAGATCGTTCGAAAATTTGAAGGGGAGACCGATCTTGTGGAGTGTATTGCCGAACCCCAGGGGTGCAAACTCTCCGATGAGTGCCGTGTCCGTAATGTCTGGGTCCACGCCACCCACAACCTTTACGAACTCCTCGACACCGTCACCATTGCGAGCCTCTTAGTCACCCCCACCGGCAAGCTCAATGAGGCGTGTGACAGCTCTCACTTCAAACGCGAAGAGTATTATTGATTTTATCGTCACGCGATTCTTAAAAGGGCCATCCCCGGTGAGAAAATCAGCCCCTATCGATATAATAAAAAAAATGACGGAACCGGCCTTAGCCGATCCGTCATTTTTTACGTGACACCATCAAAATATCAAAGGCCCTGTAAGGGCCTGCCCGCGTCCAGGTCAGAAGGCCAGGATAAGGGAGAGGGCGGGACGAAAAAGGGGGTCGTGATGGCCGGTAATAGGGTGCTTCATGGTGCCCCAGGTACACTCCACAGCACCAGAAATCACCCAGAACTGATTGATACTGAGTTCATACCCAAGGGCCCCTAAGAAACCGATCTCCTTGTCACCCTCATAGCGACCGGTGACCACCCCGGCCGCGGCAAAGGGGCCATCAAAATAGGTATCCCCATACACCTTATACAAGCCTTCAAAGATGGTGTACCTGGATTGTCGGGCCAGTCTCCCCACGAGGGCTGAATGGGTCCCCAAGGAGGCCTGATACGAGAGGCCCAGCATCCCGCCGTATTGCTCTTCGTCCACCATGCGGACCAGATCAATCCCCAAGGAGTATTGCCGTGGCTCGGCCCATGCGGTACCGCCCATCGCCATCACCCCCAGAGAAAAAAAGAGACACACCACGACTCGCCTTATCACACCACCCCTCCTTTAACGCTCATTTGGTTGTCGTAAAACATAAGAGAATAGCCCGGTAAAAAGGGTCCCATCACCCCTTTAACTCTTTTAAACGTACCTCCAGGGCCTCTTTCATGGAGAGAATATCTTTCTCCATCAAATACAGTGCCTGCTTGTGCTCCTGTACCTCCCGCATCTTAAGGTCGGCATAGACCAGGCTCTTCTCGATCTGACACACCTCACTGACCTCGGTGGCGCCCAGGCCGATGATCTCTGAAATTTCGGTGAGGGAGCACCCCAGGCGCTTCCCCCGAAGAATCATTTTTAACCGGGCCCTGTCCTTTGCGGTATAGACCCGTTGATTTCCCGGCGTTCGGGAGGGAGAGACGAGCCCCTTCTCTTCATAATAACGGATAGTGGAGGGGCTGATCTCCAGACTGGACGCCAGCTCCGATATAGTCAGCGGATTTTCATCCCACATCATATTCTTGCCTTCTATATAAAAGTTAAACCACGCTGCAGTCACTGTTCCGCTCACTTTAAAAAAGTGGCCCCCCGTAAGGCACAGCCAGAATCGTGACGCGATGCAAGCCAAAAAAGCCCCCTCCATCGTCCAAAGGGGCCCCCAAGAAAAAAACGGCCTGGTTCAAAATAGCCTAAAATAGGGTAACACTATAACTATTCAGCTTACGCCTCCGGCGGCCCTGCCGGGGGGCCAACCTTTTGAAAAGGTTGGCAAACAGGTTTTTATAGTGACGGTGACGGGCCTTTGGCCCGTCACCGTCACTAACCTGGGGTCCAGGGGATTTATTCCCTGGCCGCCGGAGGCTTCTTTTTGATTTGAAGTGTTACCCTGATTTGAACCAGGCCAAAAAAACAGGCGGACAAGGGCTTCATTGACCGCCCCGGACACGCCAATATACCGGTTTCCCATTTTCAAGGGATTGTGTCATAATGCCGGCCTTTCTATACATCGATTCAAAATGCAGGCCCGTCCTGCCACAGGAGATACCATTTTATCTATGAGCATCAACCAATTTATGGATGACGTCATTTCACGGGGGGCAGAAGCGGTCTTGCCCCAGAACCTTAACGAAGAGTGGTTCGAACGCCTCTTTATCGCGGCAAAAGCCTTTCTCTTCATGGCCATTCAGGAGAAGGCCCTGGAGGAGGAGGAGGAGCCCTTCAAAGATGAAAACTCCATGATGCTCCTCACCGCCGTCACCGAACTGTTTCAGTCCCAGAAGAGCTATGCCCCCGAGAAAGAGGATGAGGCGGTAGACGAAGGTGTCTTTTTTGAATATCTTTCCTGCTATTGCCTCTCCATTATCTTTGAGGCGATCCAGAAAGAGAGTGAATTTACCTTTGTCCCCCCCACCATCGAAACCATCTTCGACCGGGAACGCCTCTACGATATCGAGCAGGAGACCCCGGTGATCACCGAAATTTTAAATGAAATTGTCGTCGGCACCCCACCCAAAATAGCCGAGGAGGAGTGAGGCGTAAGCACCTCATCACCATTTTAGATCGGCTGACACCTTCGGCACCTTATGCCGAGGAGGTCCGCCCCATCTAATCATAGTGACCCTCGGTCCCACGGCCGATAAAAATGGGGACCTGGCCCAAAGCCGGTCCCCATTTTTCTTTTACATATATTGAGGTATCACGGGTGAATTAGCTGCGTCCGCGACGTCCCAGGGCCTGGCAATCCGCCAGATAGTTCTGCACCCGGATAAAGGGGGCATAGCGTGAGTCCTGCTCCTTGATGTGTAGGGGAAGCCACTCTTTGACGTACTCCACCAAATCATCGGACACTTTTCCGGGGTCTTCCGAAAAAAGACGGCGAAAGGCCATGACTTTCTTTATAAACCGCTTATGATCCTGCCTGTGCTGATTCAATTCCGGGTACTGCTTGCTGACCAGAATTTTCTCCTCCTCATTGAAGTGCATCCTGGCAAACTCCATGACATCGGCAAGGGCCTCACCGATGCTATCGAAATCTTCTTCTTTTTTACGTTTAACGGCGTTGAGTTCCTCGAGCTTTGCCGCAATTTTCATAAAATGCTGATTGCGCTCGTCAATCAGTGGAATCTCTATCTTGAAGGAATCATCCCAAGCAAGTACTTCCATAGGGTGTTTATCTCCTTTACGCCGATCATTATCTGTATGATTGAGATTTTAACGATCTGCCCTTTTGCGTTTGGTACAAAGGCCGGATACGGTATCATCGAAACAATTATTTTTACACGATCTGGTTAATGTTTTGGATATATAGCATCGAAATCGCGGACGGGACAACCCATTTTCACACCGCCCTTGGCAAGGGTCTCCCGGTAGGCATCCCCCCCCTTGGCCACCACCGCTTCCAGAAAAGCAATCTGCCGATGGATCTGATCCAGATACACATTTATCGCCATCCCACGATAGACCCGAAAGTGTGTCTCAAAATGGTCCAAAACGCTTTTGCCCGACCCATCCACCATCCCCTCCAGGACCTTCCGGCAAAAATCGGGGGAGTTTTTCAAAAGCATCCTCTCGCCTACAAACCGCTCTTTTTCTGCATCCCGAAGCTCTGCGGCCAGGAGCAGCAATTTTTGGCCATATCGCATATCGGCCATCTGCCCGGCAAGATCCGCCGCCTTTAAGAGGGTGCCTAAGTATCGCTGCCTCTCGCTATAAAAATAGATCCCCGATACATCGGTCAAAAACTCGGTGCAGGCGAGAAGGGAACAGGCAAATTGGCGCTGGTCCGCATCCCACCCCCGCTCTTCCAGATACCCTTTTAGTATGGCCATCCCCCGCGCCACATGGCGATCCGTCAACTCGGCCCCCCGCACTTCGGGATCTGACCGGTGACGAATTAAACCGGCGTCATGAAAGAGAGCCGCCACCAGGCAAAGCATCCCTTCCGCCTCCCGGATTTCATGACCATCCACCACCGCCCCGTGGAGAAGGCGGGCCATGGCGAGGGTCACCGTCATGGCATGGGTCATATCATGATACGGGGTATCGCACGGGTAATAGTCCGGCCACTGGCCATTGTAGAGACGGACCACATCGGCGAAGGCACCATCCAGAAAGGCGCCCTCCCCATGGGGCCAGGTCAGGCAAAATAGGGACTGCACCTCATGGCGCACCGCCTCATGGGACCCTAAGGTCACAAGATCCAAAGTCATCGGTATACTCCCCTTATCTTGTGGGCTCTAAAGCATATGACCGTATCCAAAAAAAGCGCCCCCTTCGGCCCCCATGATCATGACGCCACAGGGGGAAAACACCCCGGACACCTCTCCGTGCGCAGCCCCGTCACCCGGTACACCTCAACGCGACCCATGCGCCCCTTCATTTTCTGGGACACCAGGGGCTCCCCATCCAATCGCCCCCCATGGGCGTCCATGATATGGCGGTCCACCACAATCTCACCGGCTCCGGCCAAGGCGTTCATATGGGCGGCGATATTAACCGTATCACCGATGACCGTATACTCCATCTTCGCCGGGGACCCGATGCTGCCGGCCACCACATCCCCGCTCTTGATACTGATGCCCACCCGGCCTAGCAAGGGGCTTCCCCCCCGTGTTCGGGCGGCTCCAAGGGCCTGCTGTATCTCCATGGCGGCGCGTACACAGCGCGGTGCGTGATATTCATCATAAACGGGCACGCCAAAAACTGCCAGCACCGCATCGCCAATAAACTTATCCACGACGCCTCCGTGTTTGATAATCGTGGCGGTGACAATATCAAAATAGTGGTTAAGCTCCTCCACGAGAACTTCCGGGGTGCAGCTCTCGGCATAGGCGGTAAACCCACGAATATCGGCAAAAAGAATCGTGGCCTCACTCTTACGCCCCTTAAGCCAGGCACTCTCCGGGTTCCGCATGATAAGATCCAAGACCTCGGTCCCCATATACAGGCCCAAGGTCTCACGCATCACCGACATCTTCAAAGATCCTGGGTCTATACCACCCAAGGCCGTCTCCCGATGGTTCCCCTCGTCTCCCCCACCAGCGTCGTCCCATGCCCTGGAGGCGAGGCTGAAAGGGAGCCATCCAAATCGCCCCATAAAGCACAGGAGCATCCCGAAAAGGAAGAGAAGTCCCACACTGAGCAGAAGAAAAGAGCCCTCTTCACGAAGAAAACCGTCGATAAACACCATGGAGAGCCCCACATACACCGAACCTATCCGGGTCCCTTTAAAAAAAACAGGGGCACTCATGGTAAGTACCGGCCCCATATCCCCCTCACCATAGATGAAACAGGTCACGCCGCCCGGGGAGAGCTGGGTCCCGACCGGAGGCGAATCCACCTGGGTGCGCCCTATTTCCCCTGGGTTTGTGTGGGCTTTCACCACCCCGCACTCATCCACAATCGATATATAGAGATACCCACCCCCCCCTTGGACATGTCGGATGAGGGTATGTAAGGCACGGGGGGTCTCTTTTATGAGGGGAATTTTTGCGTGATGGCCAAGATAATCGAGGCCCAGCATACCACGGTTCACGGCGTGGTTATAGAGTTTCTCTCTCTGGCGGTCCAAAACCATACCACCCCATATGCCCATGGCCAGCACCATCACCCCGAGGAGGGTGAGAGACACCACCACCCGTGTGGTGCGGCCCCCCGTTACCCAAGAGCGAAAAAAAAGGCGGCCGAACGCCATCCATGAACGCTTACCACCCGATGGCGTTTCCCGTGCGGTGGAGATACCCCCGACGCCCTTGCCCCATGACCAAAAAATTCGCGACATACCGGGGCTCCATCTGACTCGGTCCAACATTAAAACAAGGGTAATGATTCAGCTTACGCCTCCGGCTGCCCTGCCGGGAGCCAACCTTTTACCAATTTTTATGAACTGGGCTTGCCAAACAGACATCATCAGATCACTTCAATTTAATCAAAAAATCAAAGGCGTATGCGATTTACCCCGAGGCACGAGGGGTGAAGCGCATATGCAACCTGCTTTCAAGGTGGCACACCTTGCCGCCGGAGGCCCATTTCTTGGCCACTTTAACCATAGACAATTTTTTAGATGCTGGTCTCTTTCAAGGGGTATAAGCATTGAGTCTATCCACGCTCCCAGCCCTCGAGCATGGCCAAAAGCGCCCCGTGGATGCCCTCAAACCCCCCATTGGACATCACCATGAGAAGATCCCCTTTTCGTGCCTGGGCGTTGCAAAAAGTGACGATGGCCATGGCATCATCGAACAGATAGGCCCTCTTGCCCCGGGCAATGAGATCGGCCACCAAGGCCTCGGAGGAGAAACGATGGCCGTCGGGTACTTTTTCGGGATGGGCGGGCCGTCGCACACAGATCACATCGGCGGCATCAAAGGCCTGGGCATAGGCCTCTTGAAAGACGTCTCGCATGCTGGAGTTGGTGCGGGGCTCAAAAATGGCCACGAGGCGGCGGTCGGCATAGAAAGAGCGGACCGCCTGGAGGGTGCTGGCCACCGCCGTGGGGTGATGGGCAAAATCATCCATCACCATGACGCCCCCCACCTCACCGCGAATCTCCTGGCGTCGCTTGACCCCTGTAAAGGAGGCGAGCCCCTCGGCCACCATGGGCGCCGAGATGCCCAGCCGGTGACAGGTGGCAATGACAGAGACAGCATTGGTCACGTTGTGTCCACCGGGCATTACGAGTCGATACTCGCCGTAGAGGCGATCCCGGAAGAAGAGGCGAAAGCGCGTCTCTGGCGCCGTATCGCAGAGAACCTCCGAGCGCCAGGCCGAGGTGTCGTCTCCGTAGGAGAACACCTCACACGACGCAAACGCCGCAATGCGGGCCACATTATCGCCCGGTCCCGCCACCACCGCCGCCTCGGGTCGCATTCGCTTCATAAGGGCCGCAAACGCCTCATTCACATGATCCAGATCCCGATAGATATCGGCGTGATCAAACTCCACACTGGTGAGGATCGTCACCTCGGGATCGTAGTGGAGAAATTTGGGTCCCTTGTCAAAAAAGGCGGTGTCGTACTCGTCCCCCTCCACCACGAGAAATTCCCCTCGCCCCACCTTGCAATTGGAGGAAAAATTGTGCAGGACCCCTCCGATCATAAAGCTGGGGTCGAGTCCCGCGTGCTCCAGTACCCAGGCCATCATGGCGGAGGTGGTGGTCTTCCCATGGGTTCCGCTCACCACCACCGTGCGCTTATCTCGGCCGAAGAAACCGGCCACCGCCTGGGGAAATGAGCAGTAACAGAGCCCCCTCGCACCCACGGCCATCGCCTCGGGATTCTCCTTGCGCACCGCATTGCCCACCACCACCAGATCGGCATCCCCCAAATGATCGGGAGAGAACCCTTCGAAAAGGGGAATCCCCTTATCCTGCAACAGATCGCTCATGGGGGGGTAAACCCCCGTATCGGAGCCTGTCACCTCCATACCCGCCTCTTTCAGCATCAGGGCCAGGGCGCCCATGCCCGTACCGCACACGGCGATGAGATGCACGCGTCGCACCCCGTCCGGGATACGATTCAGTAAGGGATTCAAATAGTGGGGGGGCGTCTGCGGCACGGGGTCTCTCCTCATTTTTAGGACCATGGGGGTCATTTTCTAAAAATTTTAAAAAAGGTAACGATTCAGCTCAAGAAAAAGCCTTCTATGGTTAAAGTGACCAAGAAATGGGCCTCCGGCGGCAAGGTGGGCCACCTTGAAAGCAGGTTGCGGACTCGCTTTGCACCGATCCTCGGGGCAAATCACATCCGCCTTTAAGACAAAATTCATTCAAGAACAATGTGGAAGTGCTGTTTATCAAATCCGATCTTTTAAATCAGGCAAAAGATTGGCTACCGGTAGGGCCAAGCGAGGCAAAAACGTTTCAATAGCAGACAATACATGCCTGTAAGAAATATTTGTAGTGGATGTGACGGGCCTAAAGGCCCGTCACATCCACAAACCTGGGGTCCAGGGGATCTATCCCCTGGCCGCCGGAGGCCATTCATACCTATCCGGCCAGTTCGGCCATCACCTTTGTGGCAATTTTAATGGTGGTGTCGATCTCTTCATCGCTATGAGCCGCCGAGACAAAGGCCGCCTCGAACTGGGAGGGGGCGAGGTAGATGCCCTCTTCGAGCATGCGGTTATAATAGGTGGTGAAGTAATCGAGGTTGGATGTCTTGGCATCCTCGAAGTTGGCCACATCCATGCCGGTAAAGTAGAGGCCGAACATAGAGCCTGCACTATCGACCGTACATGGAACACCCGCCTTGGCTGCGGCGGCACGGAGCCCGCCAACCAAGCGAGTGGTCTTCTCGCCCAGGGCTTCGTAGAAACCGGGCTCCCGAATCGCCTTCAGGGTCTCGATGCCTGCGGCCATGGCCAGGGGATTGCCCGAGAGGGTTCCCGCCTGATAGACAGGGCCACTGGGGGAGATATGGGCCATGATATCGGCGCGGCCCCCGTAGGCACCCACGGGAAGTCCACCACCGATGATTTTTCCCAGGGTGGTGAGGTCGGGGGTGATATCAAAAATAGACTGGGCACCGCCCAGGGCCACTCGAAAACCGGTCATCACCTCATCTAAGATGAGAAGCGACCCATGTTTTTCGGTCTCCTCCCGAAGGACCTTAAGAAAATCGTTCTTGGGCTTTACAAAACCCATATTTCCGGCGATGGGCTCCACGATGATGCAGGCCACCTTATCCCCCATGGCGGTCATCACCTCACGCACCTTATCGATATCGTTGTAGGGGATGGAGAGGGTATGCTGGGTGGTCGCCTCGGGCACTCCGGGGCTGCCGGCGATATTGAAGGTCGCCACCCCAGAGCCAGCGGCCACGAGGAAGGGGTCGGCATGGCCATGGTAACAGCCGTCAAACTTGATCACCAGATCCCGACCGGTAAAGCCCCGGGCAAGACGAATAGCGCTCATGGTCGCCTCGGTACCGGAGTTGACCATACGCACCACATCCACCGACTTCACGGTATCGATGACGAGTTCTGCAAGGTCGATCTCCATCTCGGTGGGGGCTCCAAAGCTCGTCCCGTTTTCGATGGCCGTCCGAAGAACCGCGTTCACGCGCTCCGGGGCATGGCCCAGGATCATGGGTCCCCAGGAGCCCACGTAATCTAAGTATGCGTTACCATCGGCATCGTACACCTTCGAGCCTTTGGCCCGGTCGATAAAAAGGGGATCCCGTCCCACAGACTTACACGCCCGGACCGGGCTGTTCACACCACCGGGAATCACGACCTGAGCCCGGTCAAAAAGCGCTTTCGATTTTGTTACCATACGAGTTCAAAGCTCCTTGAAGTGTTATGCGTATGATGGCACAAGGCCCTCCCCATCACGAAGCGACCGCGCCATCCATTCAGACTAAAAATAAATAAGGGGCCAAAAAAGAGATCACACCCTTTTTTTTACTCCCTTTCCGGCCCTCTTTGATTTATCATTGGCAGCTTAAAATGCAAGCCAAGGATGTCAGCCTTTTAAAAAAAGGGGCTCCGGGGTCTGCCATGCATACAAAGTTTTACGCTAACCCGCTTAATTAGGTCAGAAAATAGGGCCAAAAGAGAGGCCCGCCCTGCCCGAGGGCGTCTTTAAAGAGCCCCATCGTTCCAGCACCTTAAGAAGAGAAGAGAGATCATGAGTCAGATCAAAGCGGTCAAAGCCCTGGCAAAAATGCTCGCCTACACCCTCGGAGTGGACCCTTACGAATTCGGACTCATCCCCGATGCCCAGGGGTATGTCAAGGTTAAGGAACTCCTGAAGGCCATGGACGAAGAGGAGGGGTGGGGTCATACCCGGGAGGCCCACATCAAAGAGGTCTGCCTCACCATAAGCCCCTGCCCCATCGAGATGGATGGGAAAAAAGTGCGCGCCGTGGACCGTACGCGCCTTGCCCTTCCCCGCTATGGGGCCGAGGTGCCCAAAGAGCTCTATGCCGCCATTCGCCAGAGGGCATGGCCCCGGGTGCACGACAGGGGACTCGACGCCCCAGAAGATGCCTTAATCCGCCTCACAACTGAGAGAGCCTTTGCCACGCGCTTAGGGAAACGCATCGACGGGCATCCGGTAATCCTGACCATCCACACCGCCCTCGCCGAAGAGATGGGTATCGTCTTTCAAAGAGCCGCCGATCACCTCTACCTGGCCCAGGAGCTGCCGCCCCAAACCATCCAC
>JABXKT010000078.1 GCA_013619155.1 Desulfobacteraceae bacterium | reverse complement strand
TGGGGAATCTCGTGCTGATGCCGGAACCCTCCCGGGGCTGGGGAGACGACCCCATGAAGCTCTACCATGATCAGAGCGTGTGGCCCCATCATCAGTATATTGCCGCCTACCTTTGGATTCAGCATGGGTTTAAGGCCGATGCCATGATTCACTTAGGGACCCATGCCACCTACGAGTGGCTCCCCGGTAAGCAGGCAGGGCTCTCTCCCGCCTGTCCTCCCGAGGTGATGGTGGGCGATCTGCCCAATATCTATCCCTATATTGTCGATGACGTGGGGGAGGGGATCCAGGCCAAGAGACGGGGGCGTGGGGTGATCATCGATCATATGACCCCACTATTTCAAAAAGCCGGTCTCCACAGCGATTACGCCACACTTTACGAGTTGATCAATCGTTATACCCGGGGTGTGGCCGTGAACAGTGCTACGGTCTCTGCCATCACAGAGGAGATCAAGGCCCTGGCCGTAAAGACCGGTTTTGAGGAAGAGCTCTCCTTGTCTCGCTACGATAAAGATGAGATTGAAACCCTGGAACATGCGATTTTAGAGCTGAAAGAGACCCTCATGCCCCATGGGCTTCACACCTTTGGGGTCTCCCCGTCACCTTCCGATGCCCACGCTTTTGCCGAGATCGCCGCAGAGCTTCGTCCTGGCCTGGATAAGGCGGGGGTGACAGAGGGGGTAAGGCGATCCGGTGAGTTGGAACTCTCCCGTACCCTTCGAGCCCTCTCCGGCCATTTTGTACCGGCAGGGGAGGGTAACGATCCCATTCGAAATCCTCTGGCCATCCCCACGGGTAAAAATTTTTACGGTATCTCCTCGGCGAAGATTCCCACGAAAGAGGCGTGGACCTTAGGGGTGAAGGCTGGCGTAGAGATCTTGGATCGACAGCAGCGAAAGGAGGCGGGTACTTATCCAGAGAAGGTGGCTATTGTCTTATGGGCCACCGAGACCCTGCGAAACGAGGGCATCAGTGAGAGTACTATTCTCTGGTTGATGGGCATGGAGCCGGTATGGGATGCCTCGGGCCGTGTTACGGGAACACGGGTAGTGCCGGGGGCTATCCTGGGGCGTCCCAGAATTGATGTGCTCATCAATCCGTCCGGACTTTACCGGGACCTGTTCCCTGAGAAGATGAAGTTCCTCGACATGGCCGTTCAAAAAGCTCTGGCAGCCAACGATGTGGAAAATTTTCTTATCAAGCACAGCATGAAGACCCAACACATGCTGGAGGGACACGGGGTATCCACCGAGGATGCTAAAAAACTCTCCCGGGTCCGTATCTTTGCTGCGAGGCCTGGCTCCTACGGCAACGGGGTCTCAAAAGTGACCGCCATGTCTGGCTTCTGGGAATCAGATGATGAGATCGCCTCGGTCTGGAAACGACACACGGGGTTTGCCTTCGGTCAGGGGCTCTGGGGTGAGGCCGCCGAGGGCTTACTGGCCGAAAATCTAAAGGGAGTGTCCGTCACGGTGCATACCAGCTCCTCCAATCTCTACGGGACTATGGATAACGATGATGTCTTTCAATACTTAGGGGGTCTCTCCCTGGCCGTGACCAAGGAGACGGGGCGTACACCCGATGTGCTGATGACCCGTCAGATTAAGCCCGGTGAGATAGCGGTGGAGGGAATCGATAAAACCATCGGCCGAGAACTGCGCAGCCGCTATATCAATCCCCAATGGATTACGGCTATGCAAAAGGAGGATTACGCCGGGGCACGTGAGATCTCCAATTTCGTGGAGTATATGTGGGGGTGGCAGGTAACCGTGCCGGAGTCGGTGAAGGCAAGCGCGTGGGAACAGACCTACGATGTCTACGTTAGCGACAGCCTAAATCTGGGGATGAAGGCGTTTTTTAATACGGCCAATCCATGGGCTTACCAGGCCCTCACCTCGCGCATGCTGGAGTCGGTACGTAAAGGGTACTGGAGAGCCGATGACTCCATCACGAAGAACCTCGCCAAAGAGTATGCGGCAAGCGTCGTAGAGGCAGGGGTTACCTGTTGTGATAACATCTGCAACAACCCTGTGCTTAACCAGATGGTGACGACCCTCATCGCCTCGCCCGGAGGACTCTCCCCAGAGATGGTGGAAAAATTCACCAGGGCCATGGAAGTGGCCACGGGTAAGAGCCTTCACGAGCAGTCAAACGACCAGGCCCGTCTCCATGAGGCGATCATGGCAGCACCGGGGAAAGAGACGGGGGCCCCATCTCCGGCGGTGAAAAAAAGCGCCCCCAAAAGGACGACGGAAAAGGCCACCAAAAAACAGGTGGACGGCTATAAAATGGAGAAGATTGAGACCGCCGAGGCGTCCCCTCGGCTCTCTTCATCGGGTGTTATCTGGTACGCCGTCATTTTTCTTTTCGGCTTTATCGGGCTCTTTGGCTGGGGCATGGTAAAATCTGAGTAAGCGATGAGGCCCGTCCTTTTCCCTGGCCTTCGAAGGACGTGCAGGGCGATTTTTTGTGAAGATAAGTGTGATCCATGGGGTGGTGACGGGACCGGATAATGAAAAAAAGATTCGCTAACCATACCGCTATGCTGGACGGCACCGAACGCAACTTAGGACGGGTGGGGGCGCTTCCCAGCGGTTCATCGAGGTGAAAGAAGGAGAGAGGCGGCGTGGTGACGCTATGCGGGTAAGATGACGTGGTGGGGGCGACCTCTACCGCGGGCAACCGGCATTTCACAAAAAAGGGGTGGGGGCGCTTTTATAATCCGACCCACCCTTAAATTCTCTTTATCCCCGGGCACTCTCCCGATCAGATACGGGCCCTGGTCACCGGCGGCCCGGTGAACGGAGCCATCGTCACCACGGCGAGCGACAGATCCCCATTTTTTATCACAACCGTCCCGGATACCTTCGTGCCTTATACTTCGCGTCCGATGATGTATATTTTATCTGAATCTTCAGTTCTAAAGAGTGAACTTCAAGGCCGAAAGTGACGCTGTGGGATAAAATAAAATTCGGGTTATATTGGCAATATTGTTTTTATACGGATGGTTATGGGTGTTATTTATGCTTTATGAATGAGTTATTTTTAGATATAATATTTTCTCATTATAAAAAAATAAGAAAGTATTTGACATCGATTGAATATCTTGTGTAGATAAGTATACAAATTGAATTCTGGTGCAACCTCCATTACCTTTATTGGGGGCGCTTAATAGGGAACCCCGTGAGAATCGGGGACGGGCCCGCCGCTGTAACCGGGGACGAATATCGCAAATTACCACTGTTTAAACAATGACGGGAAGGTGCGGTCGTTCGGATGATCTGGAAGTCAGAAGACCTGCCAGGGTGAATTCACAAACAAGCGTATTTTTTTTAATGCTTTGGGTTTTGTGAGCGGTTTCGTTCTCGCGGTAGGAACAGGAGACCCTTGAAAGATGACATGGAAAAACGGCCCCATGTTCCCATTGCATTTGGGAGTATGGGGCTTTTTGTTTTTATCAATAGTGCCTTGTCTCTTCTTTCTTCTGTTTGTTTTTCTCTCTTTCTCCCGCGCGTTTAAATCGCCCCACAAAAAAATTACTATGATTAAGGTTGGGGTGGGTGCTTTCTATCTGGGCGGTGCCGTTTATTGTATTGTGTTTCTGGGAGGAAGACGAGTGAAGAAATGTTTGATAATAGCTGCGGTGGCAGCCTGGATGGCGACTACCTCGCCCGCCTGGGCGTCGGATACCACCTTTGATGAGTATGTGGTAACGGCATCCAGAGCCAAAGAGAGTGTCACTGAGGTGGCCGCAGCGGTTACGGTGATTGGCACCGAGGCGATTCAAAATTCCTCGGCCACAAATTTGGGCGCACTTTTGGCCGAAAAGGGTGCCGTACAGGTGCTTCAATACCCCGGCACCTTGAGCAGTATCGGTATCCGCGGTTTCCGCACCGAGTCCCACGGCAATGACCTCATGGGGCATGTGCTTGTCCTCATCGATGGACGGCGTGCCGGCACTGGCAATGCCGCAAAAATTCTTACACGAAATATCGAACGTGTGGAGATCATCAAGGGTGCGGCGGCCGTTCAGTACGGTTCTGCGGCCATGGGCGGAGTCGTCAACGTGATCACACGAAAAGGGGAGGGCCGGCCCTCGGTATTTGTGGAGGCCAAGGGCGGCTCTGCAGATTATCGGGAAGTGGCCTCTGGGGTCTCCGGCAACGCGGGGAAATTTGATTTCTCCGCGGCGGTGTCGCAATCGGAAGCGGGTGATTACAAAACAGGGGACGGGACCACCTATAAAAATACAGGCAACGACGGACTCCTTCGCGCCAGCCTCAACACCGGTTTCGAGTTTCTCCCAGGACACCGTGTGGGTCTCACCTACACCGCCTTCGATGCCGATAAGATCGGTAATCCTGGGAAGATCGATGCCAACGACACCGATAACTTCAAGAACAGCGAAAACAGCTCCTTCGATCTCACCTACGATGGGCAGAACAGCTCGGAGTCTCTTGCATGGAAGGCTCGCTGGTTTCGCGGCAACGACAAAGATGAGTGGGTCGATCCCACGCCGGTCGTGGGATACACGAGCTCTCAGGAGACGGACAGCGAAGGGGCTCAGGTCCAGCTCTCCTGGAATACAGAGCTCTTTGGCATCACATCCGGCGTGGACTGGGTGGACTACGATATCGACGCCACCTGGGCCCCCCAGCACACCACCTTCAGCAACACCGCCGGCTTTGCCATGGCAAAGCTTCGCCTGTTTCATAAGACGCTGATCTTAAGCGGCGGGGCCCGCCTGGATCGTTATGAGGTGGAGGTCCTCGGAGGACAGGGACGCAAGGAGAGTGACAACGACCTCAACCCCAGTGCAGGGGTAGTGTATAAGGTGTCGAAGCATATCAAGCTCAGGGCCAATGTGGCCGAGGCCTTTCGCATGCCGTCGGCCAAAGAACTCGCCTATGACTACACATCGGCGGGTTCCACATGGGATGGCGTTTACTATCCAGGCACCCGTTATGTGGGAAATGCCGACCTGGATCCGGAGAAGAGTCGCACCAGCGAAGTGGGCGTGGACCTTAGCTTCGGCGGCTTGAAAAGTGCCCTGACTCTCTTCGATACGGATTTTAAAGACAAAATCGTATCGACACCCAACCAGAGCGGGGACTCCTCCTGGGCGAATATCGGAGATGCGACCATCCAAGGGGTGGAGGGCGAATTTTCCTATACTTTCGCCGATCTGTTTGGCAATTGGGAACTGCGTCCCTACTCTCTGGTCACCTGGCTCTATGAGTTTGAGGACAAGGAGACGGGTAAGGACCTTCAAAGAACCGCAGAGACCACTATCTCTGCCGGTATCGCCTTAAGCGATTTAGATGGGTTCACCACAGACCTCAGCGTCTCGTATCTGAGCAGCCAGGATGTGTGGGATTACACGAACAGTAAAGAGACGGTGCTGCCATCTGTTACCGTTGCCAACCTAACGATCAGTAAAACCGTTTTGACCACGGAAAAAATGGGGAATTTAACGGTTCGCGGAGAGGTGAAAAACATCTTCGATGAAGATGCAGCGTATATTCTGGGTTATCCCATTCCCGGACGACAATTTTTTGCCGGCGTCACCTGGAGCTATTAGGCTCCCCTTAAAGAATAAGGCGTACGTCGTGCATCGTTTTTCTGCCAATAATAATGTGTGTTGGCAGGAAGATGGGGAAGTGAAGGCGCTTCTTCATCACACCTTGATAGGTATTGTCTCTTAAGGCATCAGGGCATGCCGTTTCCCGTTTTCTTCTATCCGGAAGGTTGTATGATTGGGCAGCCTTTTATACGGATATGAAGACCCTCCGCGCGGGAAGCGTCTTGGTTTCTATCCGAGCCGTCCGGTTCGGATAGAAACCGAATGCCAATGGTGACGATATCTTGAAGAGGGGTTAGAAAGGCTCCTTTCGTTGACTTAGGAGCCTCATGTGTATCTCCTAATCTGTGGTTGGAATTAGGGGTTAAGAACCGGGGAGGGACAATGGCGTCCTTCCCCTTTTCTTTTTTTAAGAGACGCGTAGCCCCGGCTGAATAATAGTTAGGGCCGGAGTAAAAATAGACCGTACAAAAAACGATGCCTCCGAGGGTCACAGTGATCAGAAAAAGGGCCTCCGGCAGCCAGGAGATAAATCTCCTGGACCCCACGTGTGTGACTGTGACGGGCCTTAGGTCTGCCACAGTCACTATAAAGCAGGCCAAAGTTTGGCTCTTCCGCACTGCCTTTTATGGTTAAAGTGACCAAAAAAAGGGCCTCCGGCGGCCAGGGAATAAATCCCCTGGACCCCAAGATAGTGACCATGACGGGCCAAAGGCCCGTCATGGTCACTATTAAATCCTATTTGGCAACCTTTCCAAAAGGTTGGCCCCCGGCAGGGCCACCAGAGGTAAGCTTTCACTGCACAGCCTCCGGCGGCGAGGTGTGCCACCTCGAAAGCAGTCCAACGTAAGCGCTTTGCCCCTCGTACCTCGGGTCAAATCACATACGCATTTGATTTGAGGGAGACTTGAGATATGTATTAAGAGCTGTTTGCCACACCGTGCTGTATAAAATTATGGCCAAAATTTGGCTCCCGGCAGGGTTGCCGGAGGCTAAGCGTTCGCCGCATTGCCTCGGTTGATGAGGGTGGCGAAGCTATTTAGGCAAATCACAGCGGCACTCTTATGAAATCTGTCTATCTGTTTTTTTGCCAGAGTCCTTACCTGAATTTTAAAATTTAAAGGGGATGCCAATGGGGTTATGCGAATCTCGCATTACTGCATGGGGTGTGCTATATATCTTTTCTATATTTGGTAAGAAATATCCTGAACATGAATTTAGCCTGAACGGTGCCGAGAAACCCGAGACACGGTGAGGCCCTTTTAAAAAACGGAATGGTTATTTTTTTAAACTCTTATATTTTTAGGTGTTGCCATGATTCTTCAATTATTCAAGGGGGGCGGTTTTCTTATGATTCCGCTTCTCTTGTGCTCTCTTATCTCCTTGACCATCATCATTGACCGCACTTTTTTTTGGTTGCGCATACGTCGCGAAAAGGATCAAGATTTGGTCAACAAGGTCTTGACCCTAGCCGACAAGGGCTTGTGGGCGGAGATTCGCCACGTGGCCAGCGGATCGAAAAACTATATCGTGCGAATCCTCATTAACGGAATTTTGCATCGCGATTACTCCATGGCCATGGCTATGGAGTCTGCCGCCTCGGATGAACTCCAGAAAATGCGTCGCTTCATGGGCGTCTTAGATACCATCGTGACCGTAGCCCCTCTATTGGGCATCCTCGGCACCGTGGTGGGGATCATTCACTCCTTCGACATGCTGGGGAGCACGGGTATCGGTGATCCGAAAGCCGTCACCGGAGGCATCGCCCAGGCCCTTATTACAACGGCTGCGGGGCTCTCCATCAGTATTATGACCCTTCTCCCTTGTAATTACTTTAACGCCTGTGCCGAAACATCGGCCCTGGCTATTGAGAAGTACGCCACCTCCTTAGAGATTACCCATGAAAAATGGGTAAAGGGGAGAGACGATGAGAAGACAAGGCGAGCCGGGGGCGATATCCTGGATCTTACGCCAGGCCAGGCCACCCATCTGTCCCTTCATACCTCGGGGTAAGAGGGGGGGCGACTTCGATTTCAAGAGAGCCGAGCCATGATTTGCCATCGGCGATGGTTTTATTCGGGACCCTGGGGGACTTTTTAAACGGCCCCTAATTGTTATCACCATGGGGTACTCGGATCAAATAGGGGCCATGAGATATACATGACCACCATCTTTATAGGGCCAGAAATCATTCCCGGGCCCCTGGAGACTTTTTTTACCCATGAGAGTGAAACGGGATTTTAGCGTCAAAAATAAGCCGGACATGCTCCCGCTCATCGATGTGGTGTTTCTGCTGCTTGTCTTTTTTATCTATGCCATGCTCTCCATGAGCTACCACAACGGAATCCAGATGCAGCTTCCCGAGTCGGCCCAGGCCGTACACATGGAAGAGACCCCAGCGCTTATCCTCTCGGTGACGGCGGAAGGGGGGGTGTTTATGGCAAAAACCCCGGTGCCCCTTGTCGAGTTGGGAGGACGCATTACCCACTATTTTGAAGGGAAACCCAAAAAACGGGTGATTCTTTGCGGTCATAAGGATCTCTCCTATCAGAAACTCTTTCGCGTCATGGATACGATCCGAGAGGCGGGTATCACCGACATCTCTCTTCAGGCCGAGGCAGTCACATCGTGAAACGTCTCATTCTCCCTGCATGTGTGGCAGTCCTTTGTCACCTCCTCATCTTTTTCTTTCCCGTGGTCTCGAGCCCGGCACCCCCCTCTTCGGCGGCAAAGGGGAGTACCATTCATCTCTCCTTAAGCACCGCTTCGGTGCAAAGCGTGGCCACGCCCACACCTAAAAAAAAGTCCCCGCCGGAGAAGAAGCCCCCTAAAAAGAAAAAAGCTCCTAAAAAAAGCCCTCCAAAAAAGAAAATACAAAAAAAGCCCTCCCCAAAACCAAAAAAAGTGGTACCCCGGCCTATACCAAAGAAGCGGGTGGTCAAGACGCTCAAAAAAGTGGCGACGCCCCTCGATGAGCCGAAAACCGCACCTCCAGAAGTCGCCGAGCCCCTTAAGCCTTTGGTGGAAGAGGCCGCGCCCCAGGAGGCTCTATCACCGGCAACGGAGAGCGTTGTCGAATCCCTTACGGAAGAGGTCTTGGAATCCGCCTCGGCGCCGGCATCGGGTGGCGTTCAATCGTCGCAGACACCTGTCTCCACCTACGCCCCGGAACCTCGATACCCCAAGGCCGCCATACGCCGAGGCTATGAGGGTGTGGTCATCTTAGATGTCCTGGTAAATGGAAACGGCCATGTGGAGGCGGTAAAGGTAAAGGTCTCCAGCGGATACTCCGTGCTCGATCGTAGTGCCATGAGGGGGGTACGGCGGTGGCACTTCTCATCCACCGGCTCCAAGGGGTCTGTCTGGATGACCCAGCCTGTGCGATTTGAATTAAAAGGCGTATAATATAAAAAAGCCTCCGGCGGCCAAGGGCTGTGCCCTTGGAACCCAGGATTGCAAATGCTCCGTCCCGGTCGCTGTCAAAAAGAACGCCATAGCAACAGCATTTTAAAAAATTTTGCGGAGCTTTTCAAAAAGCGACTTGCCAGAGGCATATATTTCATTTTCGGATGGACTTGCTTCTCGCACGTGAGACTGTAAACGGATGGTAATCAGGTGAAAAATGGGTGACCATCCAGCCTACACCTCGGTTGGCCCTGCCAGGGGCCACACTTTTTAAAAAAGTGCGGCATAAATTTTTCGATGACAAGGATTTATGACTGTAAGACGTTTTTTCAGCGAATGTGAAGGGCCTTGCCCTTCACATTCAGTAGCCTGGGGTCCAGGGGCGGTAAAGCCGCTTTCAAGGTGGCTCACCTTGCCGCCGGAGGCATCGCTTTTTGTCTGTTTTATTTTTGCGCAGGCCCTTACCGTGGAGCCCTTCTGTCAGATGGCTGTCGGAAATATCCATAAAATGGATGCAGTAACGATCCAGGAGGTCGGTGGATCTGCAATACCATTATAATACCAACAGGGGTTCTGGCGGTGTTGGCGGAAATAGGCGTATAGACAATCAATGTGCGCCCTATAAAAGGTCGCTAAACGGAGGTAAGTAACGATGAAATGCAAAAAGTGTGGCATTGAAATCTCTCCCGATGACAGCTATGAACATTCAGGACAGGCCCTGTGCGAAGACTGTTATTTGGATATCATGGCAACACCCAAGACATGTGATCCATGGGCCGTCTATAGTGCGAAGAATACAACATCTCAAGAGATGATTCTAACCGCAGATCAGCAAAAGATCATTGATCTTATAAAAACCAACGGCCCTATCACACTGGATCGGATTTGCACCGATTTGGGTGTTTCAGGAGAAGAATTTCTCCGCAATTTCGCTACACTAAGGCATATGGAACTGGCCAGGGGCTGTAAGGTGGAGGGGCAGATTTGTTATACTCTGTTCGATGATCCATCCACATGATCGGATATATTTGGTATGTGGGATTTATCACCTCTCATGTGGCTTCGGAGTCGGCAGGGTCGTCTAAATGACGTATTAAATCAATAAAATCAATGATCTAAGGATCAGATCTGGTTGTTGGATAAACTCAAGTGCAATCTCAGCCTTTGCTTTATATAAGGTAATCTGATTATCACGATAATGATGCGTTTATACACTTTTAAAAAAACGACCCGACGGAGACGCAGCTGAATAGTTTCTAAAGATGGTTCGTGTCAAAGGCCAAGAGACGAACTTCTTTACGTGGGACTGGTCTGATTCTCTCTTTTTCGATATAAAGAGCTCATGACAACAAATAAGCTTTTACAAATGGCACTTTTTCATAAGCTTCCTGCCGATCAGCAGCAGTGGCTGCTCTCCATGTCCGAGATCTATGCCTTCTCCTTTCAGCAGCTGAAGATGCTGACCGAATATAGCACGGACCTGATCTGCTGGAATGCGGGACCTCTGGATCAATTTCACCACCCGGAAGCGGCTGGTAAGGCAACGGGAAAACAGGCCACAGGAAAGATTTTCCAACAATTTCGGGACGGGTATGAAAAGCTGAAAAACGGGCAAAAACGTTATACGGGTGAAAATCGCTTTTCTGCCAGCGAACATAAATTCTCAGAAGAAAAAATGGTTGAGGTTCCGCTCCAGGGACAGATCATGGGGCGGTGTCCGGTTGCCTCCGAAAAAACCCGGTGCTGTAACCTGACCACCCTTGATGCCGTACAACAATGCGGTTTTGACTGCAGTTATTGTTCCATCCAGTCCTTTTATCATGGGGACCAGGTGCGCTTCATCCAGAATCTTACCTCCCATCTCGATAACCTGGAGTTGGATAAAGATAAAAAATATCACATTGGAACTGGCCAGTCTTCCGATTCTCTGATGTGGGGAAACCGGTTTGGTCTCCTGGATTCCCTTTATCGGTTTGCCTCGGATCATCCGAATGTGATTCTCGAGATGAAATCCAAAAGCGGGCGCATCGACTATTTCCTCGAAAACAGGCCACCGCCCAACATGATTTTTACCTGGTCTCTCAATACTCCGACGGTCATTCAACATGAAGAGAAGGGAACGGCTTCCCTGGATAAACGACTGGAGAGCGCCCGAAAATTAGCGGACCAGGGCATTCCAGTGGGGTTCCATTTTCACCCCATGGTCTGGTATGAGGGATGGCGTGACGATTATCTGGATGTGGTTTCTCGCCTATCAGACTGTTTTAAGCCGGAAGAGCTTGTCATGGTTTCCCTTGGGACGCTGACCTTTATCAAGACGGTTCTGAAGAAAATTCGTGAGCGGATGCCAGACAGTTCTATTTTGCAGATGCCCATGGAAGATTGTGCCGGAAAGCTAAGCTATCCCCTTGAAATTAAAAAAGAGATTTTCTCCTCAATCTATGAAGCCTTTCCGGATTCATGGAAAGACTCTGTTTTCTTTTATATGTGCATGGAGCATATCGATTTATGGCCGTCGGTCTTTGGGCGCAGTTATGATTCAAACGAACAATTTGAAGCGGATATGCTTGAGACCTATCACAAAAAAATATCTCAGATTCGTCAATCCTGCTCCTAAGGAACCTCAAAAGATGGGTATCATGTGCAGACTGAGAACCGGGACAGTTTTCTCTTTTTAGATTTCGGGTTGGCAGATGCAGCCTCACTATATTTCGATCTCAATATAGTGAGTCGCCTTTAATATCGGACGCGGTACTTTACCGATTCTGATATCATCGGCTCTAAAGCCTTTGTACTGGCGACTTACGAGGTGTTTAAAGATCGGTTTTTTGCACGCCGGAAGCGAGCCGAAGGCATAAGGCCGATACCTGAACCTTACACTTCATCTGATATGTCTGTAAAAAAAACGAGCGAATCCCAGACTATGGGTTTTGTAAGGGGAACAGTTTTTATCATCGATATGGTGCCGATGGATAATGGACATAAAGAACCTGGCCCCGATGGGTCGGCTTGCCTCAACGAGGCAACACCACCTACGTTTACTTTTTAAAATTGCCAGCTGCACATATGGATACTTAAGCGTACCTTGCCATAAGGGATGGGGAAGAGGGGCTATAGGACATCCTGGGATGAAAGGGCGGAATTCGATGGGATCGTCTATATGCTTTGGTGGCGAGCAATGATTGCAGCGTCATGAAGGGGGCGTAAAAAAAAGCCCCCTCTTTTTTTGGATCACTAAATATCACCCGTAAATCGGTACGACGGATGATGCCCGGCTTAGGCGAAGATATCGTTTGGCTTGTACGGGTGCGTGCCTTCGATGACCTCAATGCCGGCCTTGGCCTTGATTTTTTTGATCAAGATCTCACTGTGGGGGCAGTGGTCGGTGATACACGGGGCGATATGAATTTTAGTGGGTATCTCATTCATGGGCTTGTTCCATAAATTTACCTGGGCCAGGCGGGTGACGATGGTGGCTCCAGGGCAGTCACCGCAGTTGAGAAGCCCCATAATCTCGGCGTCCTTATCATACCTCTCAAATTCTCCCACCCGACGATTGAAACCCACCATGCATCGTGAGCATCCGATACACACATCATCCATGGCCTTCTTGCAGCCGACAATTAGAATTTTTTCCATGTTCTTCTCCAGTGTCGATAAATAATTTACTCTGGTGTGCAGCCTGTCTGCTTTACTCCTTTAATACTTATGATAGATCTTAATAAATATGCAAGGATGGTATGTTTTAAAATAGGGGCCATGCTCTATATGCTTGAAATGATCGTGAATATGTGAGACTCTTATCTAAAACCGATCAATCAAACCTCGCAAAGGACGAGAAGGAGGATGCCATGCCTCGTATTCCCCGTATGGTCCGGACAGATTCAGGCCAGAGATGTGTCTATCATGTGATCAGCCGTACGGCCCTCGACGGATTCCCCTTTAAAAATATTGAAAAAGACGAAATGGTGCGTGTGATCCGTCAATTTTCCAAGGTGTATGCCGTGGAAGTACTGGGTTTTTCCATTATGGATAACCATTTTCATCTGCTTATTGAGATGAGCCCCGGAACGATGCTCTCGGATGACGAGGTGCGTCGGCGATTTATGGTTCTCTATAATAAGGAGACGGAATTCCCCGACGGACAATTGGAGCACTATAGAGAGCGCTTTTCCAATTTGTCGCACTATGTAAAAGATATCAAGCAGACCTTTTCTCGGTACTACAATCGGAAGACAAAACGAAAAGGGACCCTGTGGGGAGAGCGATTTAAGAGCGTCATCGTCGAGAAGGGGAGTACACTGATTCATTGTCTTGCCTATATCGATTTGAACGCGGTGCGTGCAGGAATCGTCAAACGTCCTGAAGCCTACCGGTGGTGCTCCATGGGATATCATGTGCAGACTAAAAACAGGGACGATTTTCTCTCCTTGGATTTCGGGCTGACAGAGTTTGGGGTGGAAAATTCGGAGCGCCTGAAAAAATACCGGGAATATCTTTACCATGCCGGGGCCGTGGACAAACGGGGAAAGGCCAAAATTTCTAAAAAAACCCTGGAAGATGCCTCCTCTGAAGGTTTCGATCTCAATCCAGTGAGTCGCCTTCAATATCGGACGCGGTACTTTACCGATTCTGGAATCATCGGATCCAAATCCTTTGTACTTGCGACTTACGAGGTGTTTAAAGACCGGTTCTTTGCAAGCCGGGAGCGAGTACCCAAGCGGGTAAAGGGTATCGACGGTATGTACTCCATGAAGCGCTTGGCCGATACCTGAGCCTTAAAATTTCATCTGATATGTCTGTAAAAAACGGGCAGATTCCAGGCGGGTGGGGAATCTTGCAAGGGGATAAGTGCGTTTTTTGGGTGGAGATATATTCCCATATGCCGGTATTTGTTGAATGAAGGGTCGATAAATGGTGATTTATCCCCTTAAAAAGAGGGCCGGTCTATATCGATATGGTGTTTATAGAAGATTGACTTAAAGAACCTGGCCCCCTTGGGTGCGCTGCCAAGCACTATCGTATCAACCCTTTATCGCTTTACCATGAACAATACACCATCTATTCCCTTCATTAAATCATCGCAAGCAATGGCCCTTGACACATACAATCGTGTATGTATATTTATGTCCGCAGGTTTACATACACGGAAAAATGTAAACATCTCGGCCCCGCAACGGGGCTCACCAAAAACGATCTTTTGATCGGTAAAACACTGACGGAAACAGTTTTATGAAATTAAAGCATGCATGGATGATTTACACGGTCTCTTTTTTTATGATGGCCTTAGCCGGTACCCAAGAGGTACAGGCCGTTGAGGAAACACCCAAAATTCAGATTGGATTCGGCGGTGCCGCCTCATCACGGCTCTACCGAGACCTGAACGACGAAGAGAGATATCTCCCCATTCCACTGATTATGGCAAATTACGGGGCCCTGTTTGTTAAGGGAAACCGCCTTGGGCTCACCGTAGTGGGGGATAAGAGGCTGCACGCGGACCTTCTCCTCTCCCGAAGCACCGACGGCTACAAGGCATCATACAGTCCCTATCTCACCGGCATGGAAAAGCGGAAGCGGGGCTATGACGCCGGTGGTCAGATCACTTACTGGAGTCCGGTGGGCGGCTTCACATTTGTTGGGCTTGTGGATGCCTCCGATACCCACCATGGTGCCGAGGCGACCCTATCATACAAACTCCCTCTGGTGACGGACCATTTCACCCTGGTGCCTGGCTTCGGTGGCACATGGCGGGATAAGAAAAAAACAGACTATTATTATGGGGTCCAGGATAGCGAGGCGATTGAAGGGCGACAAGCCTATACACCAAACGATAGCTACAGTGGGTTTCTCAGCCTGGATTTGGTGATTCCCCTCTACGATCGGGTGACGTTTAAAGCAGGGGGGCGGGCTGAATATTTTGGGGATGAGATCCGGGAGAGCCCCATCGTCAATGAAGACTACAGTGTCATGATGTACATGGGATTGGCAGTGACCCTTCTTTAACAGACCACTGAGGTGTGGTTCGGGAGGCTGCCGATGGGTAATCGCTTGCCACACGCGTCTGGCCAATGAAAAGGGATGCACAATATGATATAAGAGCTGCATACCCTGTAGGAGGCGAAGATGGCGCGAAAAACAAAAGAAGACGCAGAAAAAACAAAAAGACGCATCATGGATGCGGCCCTCGATGTCTTTTACAGACAGGGGCTCACCCGGAGTACCCTCAATGATATTGCGGCAGAGGCGGGGGTCACCCGTGGGGCCATTTACTGGCACTTCAAAGACAAGATGGATCTTTTAAAAAAGATCAATGAGTCTATCAATGAAGAGGTTATCCTTTTCCTAAAGCGACCCGGTGTGGAAGAGATTGATCGCTTGAATGACATCACGGGCATTATCTCCCAATTTTTTGTCCTGCTGGAGACCAACGACCGATTTGCAAAATTCTATGCCATCATGTCCTACAAGGTGGAGTACACCGATGAGCTGGAGGCCCTTTTGGCCGTAGAATTCCGATCGTCCAAACGGTTCAGAGCCTTCCTTGAGTCCACCTATGAAAAATTGATGGGGGAGGGGAAGGTGACTCGAAGGGTGAGCCCGAGGCAGGCATCCCTCTCCATTTTCTCGATGATCGGAGGCATGGTGGAGATGTGGCTCCTCGACCACGCCTCCATCGAGCTCGGCACCGAAGGGGTGGCGATTCTCATGGAGCTGATCAAGGGTTTCGAAATCTCTCCAGAGGGGTAATGCCTTGTCACCGCTCGAATTATTGAAGTAAACCTAAGAGTCATCAAGAAAAAATACATCGGCCCACGTATCCCGAAAGATGGGGGGTGAACAAGCGATGTAAAAGTGCTTCCCCCTCGTTTTACGGGAGAAATTACATGCTCCCGGCAAGGGCCGCCGGAGGCAAAAAAGTTACCGCAGTGATTTGACCCGAGGGTTAAAATTACTGCGGTATTTTTATGGAATCTGTGCGTCTGTTTTTTGCGTAAACTTAAACCTTTTTCCACCCATCAATGCCTGCCTGAACCATTCAAATATTCATTCCATATCTCAAGCAAATAAATAAGCCTCCAGATGAGTGCCGATCCCCATGGAATCTGATTGTAGAAACGGATCCAATCGCTTCAGTCTGGTTCGGAAAGATTCCCATGTTTCTCACCCTGGATGGACGGCGACATAGACCTGTGACTTGTCAATCGGGTCTGTGCCGAGAGTGTAAAATCTCAAAGAACCTGGCCCCTTTTTTTGTGCTCTTTGAATAGTAAGCAGAATACGAACCTGTTATTAAGGCGCAAACATGGAAAATGTACCCGATAAAATGGAATTACGGCTACCTATCGCGGTATTCAAGCCCAAACATGGACAACTTCGGACAGGTATATCTATATGAGATGAGGGTCATGAAAGTGAGGCCAGGACGATGGAGGCGTTTTTTTGTATTAATTTAAGAGATTACATCCACTGCGTGTGAATTGTCAATCGGTTCTTGATTTGTTGTGAGAACTATGATCTCATCCAGAATAATTGAACTTTAAGTTCAATAGTATTGAACACCCAAACATGGAATCATGGCCCCATGAATTTTCCACTTTA
>JABXKT010000077.1 GCA_013619155.1 Desulfobacteraceae bacterium | reverse complement strand
ATCGACTTCACCGAGGTAGTTAAGGCGGGAAAGAGCGGAAAACCCGTGATCCTCACCCTGGTGATCAACTGGCTCATCAAACCCTTCACCATGTACGGCATCTCCCTTCTCTTTCTGGGGGTTCTCTTCAAGGGCTTTATCGGCCCCGAGGCCGTGGATCTCGTCAAGATGCCCTTCGGGCTGAACCTCCCCGTGGGGGCCACCCATGGTGCCGGAACCGTGGTGCTGGAGGAGGGCATCAAGATGTTGCAAATCCCCCTATGGCGCAGCTATCTGGCGGGCTGCATTCTCCTGGGCATCGCCCCGTGCACGGCCATGGTGCTGGTGTGGGGATATCTGGCCCGGGGCAACGACGGCCTCACCCTCGTCATGGTGGCCATCAACTCCCTGACCATGCTCATCCTCTACGCATTTTTAGGGGGATTCCTCCTCGGTGTGGGACGCCTGCCCGTTCCCTGGGAGGCCCTTTTACTCTCCATCGCCATTTACGTGGCCCTGCCCCTGGTGGCCGGATTCCTCTCCCGACGATGGGTCATCGCCGCCAAGGGACGCCTCTGGTTTGAGAAGACCTTTCTGCACATCCTCACACCGGTGACCATTACGGCCCTTCTCACTACACTGGTGCTTCTCTTCAGCTTCAAGGGTGAGGTCATTCTCAAAAATCCCTTCTCCAACCATTTTGAGGTGGCCATCGCCACCGCCACCCTTCTCTTCGGCCTCTCCTCGGGGGCGGCCCTGGCCACGGTGGTGGGGGTACTCATCGAGGTTCCCCTCATGCTCATGCTGGTCAAATTCTGCACCCGAACCACCCACTGGTTTGATGCCTGACGCACCGTGCCACCCTTAAAAAAAGGGAGGCGAAAAAATACCTTGAGGCGTGGGCACATCCCCTTTGGGAAGAGCTCCTTCCCTTGACACCGCACCAAAAATCATGGCATAAGTCATTCAATAATCATTGAATTACAAATCAAGCGATCCTCAAACGTTGAAAACGTTTGTTCTATATCCAGCCCAAAAAACATACACACCCCATTTTTTAAGGACAAAAGAGATCATCCCCCCACGGTGACTGCACCTTAATCTCTTCTTGTTCATCCAGGTGGATGGTCATGAATCCAAGAGATCTTAAACGCAGGCAATAACCTAAGGTTCTGACTGTCCCCCTATACCTGTCACGCACAGCGGAGGATGTGGATGAAAGCCAAACCGATCAAATCATCACAAAAAAAACGATCCACCTCAACAAAGGCCATCAGCCATCACCTAAAATACTCCATGGCAACGGAGAGAAAAGGGGCGCCCCCTTTAAGCCTCTATCAGGCCACAGCCCTCTCTGTCCGGGATCATCTCATCAAGAAGATGATGAGCACAGAGGCCCGCTACGCCAAGCGAGATGCCAAACGCATCTACTACCTCTCCATGGAGTTTCTCATGGGACGTTCCTTAGGGAACAATCTCTACAACTTAGGGTTATATGAGGATTTTTCCGAGGCCCTCTCCGAGATGGGGGCCGATCTCGAAGAGATTCGGGAAATTGAGCCGGATGCCGCCCTGGGCAACGGGGGCTTGGGACGCCTCGCGGCCTGTTTTCTCGACTCCATGGCCACCCTGGGGGTGCCTGGCTACGGCTACGGCATCAATTACGAATTCGGTCTCTTCAAACAGGAGATCCACAACGGCTACCAGAAAGAGAAACCGGACAACTGGCTGGGGGACGGCACCCCCTGGCAGATCAAGCGCCCCGAATCCGCCTGCATCATTCCCGTCTACGGCCGTATCGAACACAGCGAAGACCGCGATGGTCACTACAACCCCATGTGGATGGAGTGGAAAACCCTCATCGGAATTCCCCATGACATGCCCATCGCGGGATACGGGGGAGAGACGGTCAACACCTTACGCCTCTACTCGGCCAAAGCCTCCGATGATTTCGATATGGACATCTTCAATACGGGAGACTACCTGAAGGCGGTGGAGCAGAAGATGAGCTCGGAGACTATCTCCAAGGTACTCTACCCCTCCGATGCCCTAGAGTCGGGCCGGGAGTTAAGGCTCGTCCAGGAGTACTTCTTCGTGGCCTGCGCCATCCGGGATATCGTCTCCCAATTTTTAAAAAATCACACCGGCCTTGATGCCTTTGCCGATAAGGTGGCCATCCAACTCAACGACACCCACCCGGCCCTGGCCGTGGTTGAACTCATGCGGCTCTTTGTGGATGAGCATGCCCTCGATTGGGACAAGGCGTGGAAGATTAGCTGCGCCGTCTTTGCCTACACCAACCACACCCTCCTGCCCGAGGCCTTGGAAAAGTGGTCGGTCTCCCTCATGGAGTATGTGCTCCCCCGTCACATGCAACTCATCCTGGAGATCAACCATCGCTTTCTTCAAGAGGTCAAAACCAAGTGGCCGGATGATCCCGCCCGTCTTGCCGCCATGAGCATCATCGAGGAGTCCTCTCCCAGACAAGTTCGCATGGCCCACCTGGCCATTACAGGAAGCCACTCGGTCAATGGGGTCGCGGCCCTTCACTCCCACCTGGTCAAAAATGAGCTACTTCCCGATTTTTATGCCCTCTACCCCACACGGTTCAACAACAAAACCAATGGGATCACCCCCCGGCGATGGCTCTACAAGGCCAACCCCGGATTAACTCACCTCATCAACACCCATATCGATCCCGGCTGGGTCACCGATATCGGTAAACTCACAGCGCTGGCCCCCTTAAGCCGGGACGCGGCATTTCAACACGACTTCTCCGCAGTCAAACGGGCCAACAAAGAGACCCTGGCCCGCATCATCGAAAAGAGTACCCGGACACGGATATCGCCCGACACCCTCTTTACCATCCAGGCCAAGCGCATCCATGAGTACAAGAGACAACTTTTGTGCCTACTCCATATCATTCATCAATACCTAAACCTCGTCGAGGATGGAAAGGCCCCATCCGTACCACGGACCTACATCTTCGCCGGCAAGGCCGCCCCCGGATACGAGGCTGCCAAGCGCATCATTAAACTGATCCACAGCGTGGCCGATACAATCAACAGAGACGATCGGGCGCGCGATTATTTGAATGTGGTCTTCATCCCCGACTACCGGGTCTCCCTGGCCGAGAAGATCATCCCGGCGGCGGACTTAAGCGTCCAGATATCCACGGCAGGCAAAGAGGCATCGGGCACGGGCAACATGAAATTTGCACTCAACGGGGCCCTCACTATCGGGACCCTGGACGGGGCCAATATCGAGATGCTGGAGGAGGTGGGCGAGGAGAACATCTTTATTTTCGGACTCACCGTCGAAGAGGTCCAGAAAATATGGAAATCCCGTCGTTACAGACCCTGGGAGATCGCCCAGGAGAGCCCGGAGATTCAACGCATCTTAGATGCCATCCAAAACGGTCGATTCAGCCCCCACGAACCGAGACTGTTCAAACCCATCTGCGATGCCCTCTTAAGTGAGAACGACCCCTACCTCCACCTGGCCGACCTGAAAACCTATATCCAGGCCCAGGATGCGGTGGAAGTCTGTTATGCCAATCCCAGCCAATGGATGGAGAAGGCGATACTGAACGTGGCCCACATGGGCAAATTTTCCAGCGATCGCACCATCACCGAATATGCACAAGATATCTGGAACACCCCCCCTTGCCTCTAAGACGGGCCTAAATTGTAACTATTCAACCATGCGTCCGGCGGCCCTACCAGGGCCACACTTTTGACACCATTTCACGAAACACGGATTGACAAACAGGTCTTGGTTAAATTTATAAAAAAATCCCCTGGCTGTCGGATGCATCATGCACGTTGACGCTATAAGGCTTCTTTTTGAGCCGAATAGTTACCCTAAATTTCGATCATACACCCACAACAACGGAGGTCGGCCATGCGGCTGGAGACAAAAATAGATGGCGATATTCTCATTGTCCGTGCTTTGGAAAAAAGGATGGATGCCAAGGTGGCCGTGGAGTTCCGGGCCGAGATGGGGCGTTATATCGATGATGGCCACCGACGCATTGTCTTTAATTTAGGTGATATCAATTTCATCGACAGCAGCGGACTCGGGGCCATCGTCTCATGCTTGAAGCATGTGGGCCGTGAAGGCGATCTGGTTATCGCCGAGGCGGGTGAAACGGTCTTAAGTATGTTCAAACTCACCCGCATGGACCGTGTCTTCCAGATTTTCGCCACCGAAAATGATGCCGTAAAATCCATGGCTACCTGACCCATAAGGAGGGCTCTGCATGGAACCCAAAAGAATCACCCTGTCCATCGATAGCACCCTGAAAGATGTCGCCCTGATCGGCCTCTCCATCAACAAAATATGCAGTCAAATTCCCCTGACTGATGTGGAGACCTACCAGATCGAAGCCTGTGTAGTCGAGGCCATCAACAACACCATTGAACATGCGTATGAAAATAAGACGGGCCACAGGGTCGACGTCCATGTCAGCCTCCATCTCGACCGCATCGTATTCCAGGTCTCGGATACTGGCCTCAGCATGAAAAACACCCTCTCCCCCTCCCTCGATTTCGATCCGGAAGATATCGAGAATCTTCCCGAAGGGGGCATGGGACTCTTCATCATCCACCAGGTCATGGACACGGTGACCTACACCAGCAATACCCATAAGAACACCCTGGAGATGACCAAAGCCTTCTTAGATCACCCCTGACGCCTATTCCCAGGAGCCCTTTATGCCCCCCATACACCTTACAATCAAAGACTTAGAAGCGCTTCAGGCACGGGGAATTTCCACGGACCTGGCCGAAGAGCAACTCCATCTCTTACAAAAGGGCCCCCCCTTCCAGAGCCTGGATCGACCCTGCACCCTGGGAGACGGTATCCGGTGCCTCTCCGATACCGAGATTTCAAAAGGCATCGACCGCTACGACCGCCTCGCCCCACACCGGGAGATCATCAAATTCGTCCCCGCCTCGGGTGCCGCCACCCGCATGTTCATGGATCTCATTACCGTGGAGAAATCCGACGCCTTTGTGGAGCCAGACTGGATCAAGAAGAGAGCCGCCTCGGGTGAAGCAGCCTACCAGACCCTCATCACCTTCATGGACAATCTTCCCCACTTCGCTTTTTATGAGGCGTTAACGGCCCTGTCCACCCACGAAGAGATCACCATGGCACGGCTCCAGAAGCGCAAGCACTACCTGCGCGTCCTGCGCTACCTCTTAAACCCCGTGGGACTCAATTATTCCCGGCTTCCCAAGGGGCTGATTCTCTTTCATCACTACCCCGAAGGCCCCCGTACCGCCTTCGAAGAGCATCTGGCGGAGGCAGCTCTCTACGCGAAGGGCAAGGGGGGGACTGCCAAACTTCACTTCACCGTCTCTCCAGACCATCTCCCCCGCTTTGAGGCCCTCCTCAACCACGTCAAACGGCAGTATGAATCACAGTTTACAACCCCCTTGAAGGTCAATTTTTCCATCCAGAAGAGACACACCGATACCCTCGCCACAAACCGTGAAGGGGCCCCTTTCCGAAACCCCGACGGAAGCCTCCTCTTTCGTCCCGGGGGCCATGGGGCCCTCATCGAAAACCTCAACCGGCTCAAGGGTGACATCGTCTTCATCAAAAATATCGATAATGTGGTGCACGACAGATTCAAACCCACGACGACCCGATATAAGAAGGCCCTGGCAGGCCTTCTCATGGCACTTCAGGACGATACCTTCACATGGCTCCAGGGCCTGTGCGCCCCTCTATCCACACCCGCCATGGTGGATGGGGCCTTCGCCTTTGCACGGGCCCACCTCCACCTCATCCCTCCGGCTGGTATACACCAGAGCTCCACGGCCACCCGTCGCCAGTGGATCATCGACCACCTCAACCGCCCCTTACGGGTCTGTGGTGTAGTCAAAAATGACGGAGCTCCCGGCGGGGGGCCTTTCTGGATCGAAGAGAGCGACCATCGACTCTCCCTTCAGATCGTCGAAAACAGTGCCGTGGCGCCATCGGCCCAGCAACAGGACCTCTTGAGGGCTGCCACCCATTTCAACCCCGTAGATCTCGTCTGTGGCATCCGTGATTTCACGGGGGCCCCCTTTGACCTCAGTCGTTTCGTGGACCCCGAGGCCGTCTTTGTCTCCCAAAAATCCAAAGGGGGACACCAATTGAACGCCTTAGAACTCCCCGGACTCTGGAACGGCGGCATGGCACACTGGAATACCATTTTCGTGGAGGTGCCCCCGGAAACCTTCAACCCGGTGAAATTGGTCAACGACCTGCTCCAGGAGAGACACGGCGCGCCGATGAATCTCCCCCCCTTATTCTCGGGACCCCAAAAATACCACCGTAGGCAGGAAGGCGGCCCACCATGAAAAAGAACACCCAGAGCCCCCCCCGCCGAGCGGCGCCCCCCTTACACCGGCTCCTGATCTGTATCGGTATCGGCCTCATTCTGGGACTGTCGGCCTGTCTACCGTCCCCCTTCACCCACCAGAGACCGCCAGCCCCGGAGGCGGTACACGAATTATCCCTCTCCGGAGAATGGAGATACCACCCCGGAGAGCTGATGCCCGAAAATTTATCGAATCCGGCCATCACCGATACCACCTGGCCCACCATGAAGGTTCCCAACAACTGGTACCTAAATGGCCTCGACCATGCAGGGGTGGTATGGTTCCGCAAAACCATCGACCTTCATATCTCTAAAGAGGCCAGGGCCACCCTCCATTTTCAAGGGGTGGATTACGCTTGCGACGTCTGGGTCAACGGGATCTGGGCCGGACACCACACGGGGTACTTCGCCCCCTTTGCCTTTGACGTGACCCCCCTTTTGCATGGAGGTAAAAACCTCATCGCCGTCCGGGTCAACAGCCCCAATGAAGAGTACAACAAGGTATGGAGCCTTCGTAAACGCCTCATTAAAGGGGTTCTCAACCATCACGACACCCGTCCGGGGGGGGCCTGGTCGGTGCGGGGCCAGGAGAAAAACAGCGGCGGGATCTGGGCGCCGGTGACCCTTCGCATCAGTGAACACCTGGCCATTACCGGTCTGAGCATCACACCCTCTCTCGGGGAAAAAGGGAACGGAAAGGCGGTGGCCTCGGTGAAAATCTCCACGCCCCCCTTAAGCGACCGACCGGTACGTCTCGAGTGGACCCTCACCCCCCACAATTTCACCGACCCCCAGGCCATCTTGAAGGGGGCAGTGGCCCTCTCACCAAAGGGAGGCCCCCGTGAGGCGTCATTTTCCCTTACGGTGAAGAGCCCACGGCCCTGGTGGCCCTGGGAGCTGGGCACCCCCAACCTCTACCGCCTCACCGTGGTGGCCCGGCAAGGGGAGACCGTCCTGGATCACCGCTCCGAGGTTTTCGGCTTCCGACGGATCACCCGGGACCCGGTTACACAGATATGGCGCATCAACGGCACCCGGATCTTTCTGCGGGGAACCAATTACATCGCCTCTCAATGGCTCTCGCAGATGGATGAAGAACGCTTAAGATTCGACCTGGGCCTAATGAAAAAAGCCCACATCAACGCCATTCGGGTCCATGCCCATGTGGAGCCCGACGCCTTTTACAGACTCTGCGATGAGATGGGACTCCTTGTCTGGCAGGATTTCCCCCTTCAGTGGGGTTACGCCGATGATGCCGCATTTACAAGGGAGGCGGTGGCTCAGGCACGGGAGATGGTGATTTTTCTCTACAATCACCCCTCGATTTTCACCTGGTGCGGCCACAACGAACCCCCCTGGGATGCCCAATGGATGAAGTGGAAATACCCGGACTACGCCCCCCATCAGAACCGAACCCTGGACCAGCGCCTCATGGAGGCACTTCAAGGAGAAGACCCCACCCGCCCAGTTCAGAAACACTCCTCCACAGATGAACACCCCTGGCTCGGATGGTACTCAGGGAACTGGCGGGATTATGCAAAACCCACGACCATCCCCCTCATCTCCGAATTCGGCGCCCAGGCCCTCCCCCAGCGAAGCACCCTATCCCGATTTCTTCCCACCGAGGCCCTCTGGCCAGAGACAGAGGAGGCATGGGCTCTCTGGGGATACCACAACTTCCAAAGACACGAGATGTTTGACATCGCAGGCGTCTCAAAAGGGGAGAACTTAGACGCCTTCATCCAGAATACCCAGACCTACCAGGCCCAATTGATCCAGCTGGCCGTGGAGTCCTACCGAAGGCAACGTTTCGCACCGGTGACCGGCATCTTTCAATTTATGTTCGTGGAGGGGTGGCCCTCCATAAACTGGGGCATCGTCGATTATCTACGAACGCCCAAAAAGGGCTACGAGGCTCTGAAGCAAGCCTATCAGCCCCTATTGCCCAGCATTGAGATGGAAAAAGAGATATGGGAAGCCGGAGAGATTGTCTCTGCACGGCTCTGGGTGATCAACGACCGTCATCAGGAGATTCCAGGAGCCCGTCTGCGATACCTCCTGCGAGACGAGACGACCCATTTTGCGAAAATGCACGAGCCGATAACCATCGCCCCCGACAGTGCCGTGCCGGTAACCACGATTTCACGGGCCGGTCTCCCCGGCGGAGCCTACGTCATCGAGGCCCTCATCGAAGGGGTCGACGGAGAGATCCTGGCCCACAACAGCCTCACCTTTCGAGTAAAAAGCAAAAAGGCCGCCATCCGAAAATAAGAGCTCTTCTATGGTTAAAGGGGGCGTAAAACTGAGCCTCCGGCGGCCAGGGACAGGGCTCCTGGACCCCAGATTTGTAACAGTGACGGACCTTTGGTCCGTCACTGTTACAGTAAAAATTTGTTTGGCAAGCCCCGTTTATAAAGATGGGTTTAACAAACAGATCTTAAGCATTGGTCTTGATTAAATCTCATCTTAAAGGCGGATATGATTTGACCCGAGGTACGAGGGGCAAAGCGCAATCGCTACCTGCTTTCGAGGTGGCACACCTCGCCGCCGGAGGCATTTTTTAAAGGCTGAATAGTTACCATTTTTTTTAAGCAAACCACGATCTCTGCAAGGAGACACGCCCCCATGATGCGATGCATGCCCCTTATCATCTCTCTCTTTTTATGGTCCCTGCCATCTGGGGTCTGGGCAGACGCCCTGGGGGCATCCCAACCGCCACCCCGCATCCTGGTCAACCAGGTGGGCTATCTGCCCCTACTGCCCAAAGTCGCCCTCCTGATGGGGGCCCCTTCGGGGGTAAAAAAAATTTCGATCCAGCTGATGGAGGCACGCACCCATCGCCCCGTTCTCGACCTCACTCCAGGACCACCCTATGAAAACCCCCAGGATAATGGCCTCTTACGGGTCATCGACTTCTCCCGTGTACGCCAGACGGGGCGTTATTACCTCGCTTGGAAGGAGATCCACTCCCCCCCATTTCAAATCCAGGAGGGGGTCTTCACAGAGCCCCTCACCCTCTTGCTGCGCTCTTACACCCTTCAGCGCTGCGGGGTCCCCTTACAAGACCCCCTCACCGGCCTCTTCCACGGCCCCTGCCATATGCAAGACGCCATGGTGGCCCATAAAGATGCCATATCCCCCGTGGGTACACGTATTCCAGCCCACGGCGGCTGGCACGACGCCGGAGATTTTGGAAAGTATGTGGCCACCACCGCCGTGACCGTAGGACGCCTCCTCTCCTGCTGGGAGAGGGACCCCGATGGACTCAAAGGTCTCTCCCTCTCCCTTCCCGGTCCCGAGACCCCCAAGGGGCCCTGCGATGTACTAACGGAGATCAAGGTGGGCATCACATGGATGATGCGCATGCAGCGCAGAGATGGGGCCCTCTATCGCAAACTATCCGGAGCCCGGTGGACGGGTCCCGCATCACCAGAGACGGATCTTCAGCCCCGCTATATTTACGGCATCTCCACCCCGGAAACGGCCAAGGCGGCAGCGGCCTTTGCCATGGCAGCACGTGTATACGCCGCAGCCGACCCCGCCTTTGCCCGCCAGTGCCTTCGGGCTGCCCGCGATGCCTGGGACTTCCTAAAGAAGACGCCGGGGATGCGCGTGGATCAGCACCCAGGCGATGACACCGGCTCCGGAATCTACCTCTACTCCGCCTTCGACACCGAGCCCCTCCTCACCACCGACATCGACGACCGCTTCTGGGCAGCAGCCGAACTCTTCATCACCACGGGAGAGGCCCCCTTCCTCGCCGAAGTGACGAGAATCCTACCCCGTCTATCCTGGGGACTTTTTGAATGGAAAGACCCATCCGCCCTGGGGATGGCAGATCTGATCATCCATGAAAAGAGACAGGGGCCCTTGGTGGGGGCCTTAAAGACAAGAGCCCTCCGACGGGCCGACACCCTCCTTCAACAGGTGGGAAAAAGCCCGTGGTTCACGGCCAACACCCGCCTTGTCTGGGGATCCAACAAAATGACCGCCGAAGAGGGCATTACCCTGGCCCTCGCCTACGATATTACGGGCAATCCGGCCTACCTCTCGGCAGCTCTGTCTCAACTCAACTTTCTTCTGGGAATCAACCCCTTTGCCATGAGTTTCGTCACCGGAGTGGGGACGCATCCCGTGCGCCACGTCAACCATCTCTTTGCCCGGGCCGTGGGGAGAGATATCCCCGGCCTCCTCGTCGGGGGCCCCAACGAAAATGCCGAAGATGGCATCGCCCCCAAGGGCCAGGGCCTGAAAAGCTACATCGACGATGAAGGTTCTTACGCCACCAACGAGTATGCCATCGACTACAACGCGGCCCTCATCGGACTCATCGTTCATCTGAACGTCATATCTCAAGGGGAAAAATGATGACCGAATATTTCGAAAAATACGAAAACATCCTCCCGCCCGAGCCCATCCCCTACTCCATTCCCCGGGAGCTCCTCTGGCAGTTTTTGGCCACCATGAGCATGGGGGTCGGTCTCTGGTACCTGGCATGGCGCTGGACCTCCTCCCTCAATTACGATGCCCTCTGGTTTGCCCTCCCTCTGGTGCTGGCAGAGACCTTCGCCTATGCGGGACTCATTCTCTTTGTCATCAACCTCTGGATGGTGAGGGACACGCCCCCCCAAAGTCCTCCGAAGCGCATCGGCCAATGTGTCCACACACCCCTTAGCTATGAGGCGAGACCCCTTCAGGTGGATGTCTTTTTCCCCACCTACGATGAGGACCCTGAGCTCGTGAGGCTGAGCATCCGAGATGCCAAAGCCATCGTCTACCCCCACCCCATCGATATCACCATCCATGTACTTGATGATGGAAAACGCGATATCATGGAAAAGGTGGCTCAGGAAGAGGGGGTCCACTACATCACCCGAAGCTCCAACATCGGTTTCAAGGCGGGCAACCTTCGAAATGCCATGGAGCAGACCTTCGGAGACTTTATCGTCATCTGCGATGCGGACACCCGCCCCTTCCCCACCATCCTCGAAAATACCCTGGGGTATTTCCGGGACCCCGACGTGGCATGGGTACAGACCCCTCAGTGGTTCTTCGACCTCCCACCGGGGGTCCCCCTGCCACGCCTCATCGAAAGATGGATGGGAAAGCCCGGTTACCTCCTGGGCCGGGGCATCGAAAAGATCACCGGTAAAATCATGGTAGGAGAAGACCCTTTTTGCAACAGCCCCCAGATGTTCTACGATGTGATCCAGCGGCGCCGCAACTGGGCCAACGCCTCCTTCTGCTGCGGTGCCGGTTCCATCCACCGGCGCGAGGCGGTGATGGAGGCGGCGTTAAAAACATACGCCCGGACCATGGACCGGCTCATCGACAAGATTACCAGGGACGTGAAAGATGAGGCATTAAAGGCGGATCTTGCCGAGGCAATGCAACGAGAGCTCACCCTTGAAACGGAGCTCACCCCTTACAAGTTCCATGTCTCTGAAGATATGTACACCTCCATCGCCCTGCACTCCGACCCAGAACATGACTGGAAATCGGTATTTCACCCCAAAATAGAATCGAAAATGCTCTCCACCCAGGACCTGGTGAGTTGGGCCGTGCAGCGCTTCAAATACGCGGGAGGCACCATCGACGTCGCCTTCCATGACAACCCCCTGTTCAAAAAAGGGATGAAATTCCGTCAGAAACTCATGTACGCCGCTACCTTCTGGTCATACCTGGGCTGCATCTGGAACGTCATATTCCTCAGCGCCCCCATCATCTACCTCTTCACTGGCATCGCACCGGTCTCGGCCTACTCCATGGATTTTTACATACACATACTGCCCTTTCTCTTCCTCAACACCCTGGCCACCATGGTGGGGACCTGGGGAGTCTCCGCCTGGTCGGGACAGTCCTTTTACCTCTCCTTTTTCCCCATCAACTTCAAGGCCCTTATCACGGTGATCCGCGGCAAGAAGATCGCCTTTCCCGTCACACCCAAAACGCGGCAGGAGGGATACTTCGTCAACTTGGTCATTCCCCAAATTGTCGTCATCGTACTCACGACGGCGGGTCTCATCTATGCGGGCATCATGGCCTGGATGGGCCGGTTTACAAACGTCAACGGATTGTTGACCAACCTCTTCTGGGGCCTCAATAACATCTTGGCCATGATGGGTATCGTGGCAGCCGCCTTCTGGAAACCCGAAGCCCATAAAAGCTAAGGAGCCATCATGACACTCTCCGAAGGGTTCTTAAAGGCCCGCAGTCACATCATATTTCTCCTGGGACTCATCGCCGCCTTTGGCACGGTCATCGCCCTGGAACGGGCAGAATTTCAAATCGCCCCGGCTCCCGCCCCTCTGTCTCTATTCGAGAAGACCGCAGACCTGACCATGATCCCCCCGTCACCCCTGTCGGATGAGGAGATGGCCTGGGCCCGTATCGCCTGGGTCTACTTTGAAAACAACCGTCAGAAAAATGGCCTGGTCAACTCCGTAGATGGCTACCCGGCATCCACTCTCTGGGATACCGCCTCCTACATGATGGCCTTGATCTCCGCACACCGCCTGGGCATCCTCACCGAAGAACGCTTTCATACCCATATGGAGATCCTTCTCACCACCCTTGCCCGCCTGCCACTCTTTGAGGGGAGGCTTCCCAACAAATCCTACAACACCCTCACCGCCACCATGGTGAACTACCAGAACCAGCCCACCGATCAGGGCATCGGCTGGTCCGCCATCGATATCGGTCGACTTCTCACCCCCTTCAACATCCTGATCTGGAATTACCCCCGGCACACCCCGAAGGTGACATCGATTCTGGCTGCCTGGGATTTTAAGGCCCTCATTCATGAGGGACGCCTCTATGGGGCGGCCCTGGACCCCGATGAAGCCACCATTTTCCTCCAGGAGGGGCGTGTCGGTTACGAGGAGTACGCCGCCAAATCGCTGACGCTCATGGGACTCGATGTGAGCCGTGCCATGGCCTACGATGACTTCCTCGCCTTTATAAATATCTATGGCGTCGAGGTCCCCTACGACAGCCGGGATCCTGAAATCTATCACGCCCATAACTACGTGGTGAGTGAACCCTACATTCTCGGGGCCCTTGAGTACGGCTGTGATGAGACCTCACGGGAGTTTACCTACCGAGTCTTCAAGGCCCAGGAGGCCCGTTTCCTGGCCACCGGCATCCCCACGGCGGTGAGTGAAGACAATATCGACACGGCCCCCTGGTTTGTCTACAATACCGTCTTCACCGATGGAAAGGTGTGGAACTGCATCACCGAAGCGGGGGAAGATGCCTCGGCATTCAAGAGCCTCAGCACCAAGGCGGTCTTTGGGTGGCACAGCATCTACGCAACCCCCTACACAGGGATGCTCATGGAGGAGATCAAAGAACTTCACGACCCAGAAAAAGGGTGGTACTCGGGCCGCTATGAAACCAGTGGGGCCCCCAACCGGGCCATCACCTGTAACACCAACGCCATTATCTTAGAGAGCCTCTGTCGGAAAGCCTGGGGACAACTCGTGGCGATCTATGGCACCGGCCACCCCGCCCCCCAACGGCCTCCTATCGATACACCGAAACTCTCTTTGACAGATGGACAGGCACTGACGACCCCTTGACTGCTCACCCGTCCCCCATGGCCCCTACCGGGAGGCCATGGGGGGCCCCGATGGAGAAAACGTATGAAAACCTCACCACGCCCCCCCATGAGGCCCCTCCTTGCGGCCACCTGCCTTTTCCTCATACTGGGTGCCTGTACCCCTGCCAACTACCAACTCACCCCCTCCTACGGGGATGGGGAGCCAGATCGCATTGAGGCCATCATCATTGACAAAAAACCCGTGCCCCTTCAAAATGGAGACCAGCATCTCGGGCGAAACGGCCCCCTCACCGATGAGGAAATGAACCTGGCCCGAATCGCCTGGACATACTTTGAGAACAACTACAACAAAGAGACCGGCCTGGTAAACGCCGTCAATGCCTACCCGTCCACCACCATGTGGGATACCAGCTCCTATCTAGGGGGGCTCGTTGCCGCCTATGAGTTGGGTATCATCGAAAAGAACCAGCTCAACCTACGGCTTACCGCCATATTAAACACCTTCAATAAGATGGACTTTTTCCGGGGAGAGCTCCCCAATAAGGCCTACAACACCCAGACGGCCCAAAAAGTAAACTATGCCAACCAACCCGGAGAGATCGGCTACTCCGCCTTAGACCTCGGCCGTCTTCTCATCTGGCTCAAGATCATCAAGGAGCGTTACCCCGAGCACGGGAACGCCATCGACAGCTTTATTCTTCGATGGGACTTCTGCCGGGTCCTGGACCGGTGCGGTACCATGTACGGCGCCGTACTCAAAGACAACGAGACCCAGTACGTCCAAGAGGGACGCCTCGGCTACGAAGAGTACGCAGCCAAAGGATTTCAGCTGTGGGGCTTTGACACCACCCGGGCCTCCAAGGCCGAACCCTTCTCCTATATACTCATGTTTGATGTCAATGTCCCCTATGACACCCGGGACCCCAGGGAGCTGGTGGCTCATAACTACGTGGTCTGCGAGAGTTATGTCCTGGACGGCATCGAACTCAACTGGGACCTAGTATCGGATCGGGAGAGTGATGACCTGTCCCATACCGATACCATCACCGAAGCCTTTGCCCAGCGCATCTACAAGGTGCAGGAGGCGAGATTTCGCATGAAGGGAATCCTCACCGCCCGCACCGAGCACCAGCTCGATGGGCCACCCTACTTCGTTTACGACACGATCTATACCGATGGATACACCTGGAATACCATCACCGAAGATGGCACCTACGTCCCCCAATTTTCCGCCATCGCCCTCAAGGGGGCCTTCGGACTCTGGACCATCTGGGAGACCCCGTACACCGACCTCCTCTTTGATGCCGTCTCCGGCCTCTACGATCCGGAAAAAGGGTTCTACGAGGGGCGCTATGAAGTTACCGGCGGTCTCATCCACACCTTCACCGCCAACAACAATGGGATCATATTAGAGACCCTACTTCACAAAACCCAGGGCAAGCTTCTTCAATTTGGGGAGACATCGAGCAAGTGGGACCACACCATCGAAGATGAGTTTATAGGCATCAAACGATGCTACCCCGGACACCGGGACAGCTGTGGTGCCTTTTCAAAAAACAACCGGCCTTAAATTTTTATAGAAGTGGACCCCCATGAGACGATACGTCCCACGCGACGCCCTTTTCCGCATCCTTCTCCTCGGCCTCATCGCTCTATCTCTCATGGGGTGTGGAGTCCTTGTGCGCGGTGTGGAAAAAGGATTCACCGCCACCACAAATTCATCCCTCTTTCACCAGGGTCGTCATGGAGAGCTATCGGAGGAGGAAAAAACATGGGCAGAGATCGCATGGCGCTATTTTGAAAACAACCACAACCCCAAAACCGGGCTGGTCAACTCGGTGGACCGCTATCCGGCCACCACCATGTGGCACACGGGGGACTATCTGGCGGCTATGGTGGCGGCACGGGAACTATCCATCATCACCCCATGTGATTTCGATAAACGGCTCAGCGGCCTCGTCCATTTTTTAAATACCATGCCCCTTTTTTATGACCGACTTCCCAACAAGGTGTACAACACCCAGAGCGGATCCATGGTGGACTACGCCAACCAACCGGATGAAATCGGCTGGTCGGCCATGGACATCGGCCGACTCCTCTCCTGGCTCTACATCGTCAAATGCCGTTACCCCATCTACTCGGAGTACATCGACAAGGCAGTGCTTCGCTGGAATTTTTGTGAGGTATTGGACAATTGCGGGACCCTTTACGGGGGCAGCCAGGTGCACAACCAAGTCTCCACCTTCCAGGAGGGGAGGCTGGGATACGAAGAGTACGGTGCGAGGGGGTTCCAGCTCTGGGGGTTCTCCACCACCCAGGCCTCCCGCATCGAGCCCTACGAGATGACCACCCTCTACGGCATCGAGTTCCCCTACGACAGCCGGGATGTCCGGAAGACAAACACCTACGCTCCAGTACTCAGCATGGGCTTCCTCTTAGATGGACTGGAATTCAACTGGGACAAGACCGATCAGAGAAAGGGGTGGGACAGCCTTCACGGGGAACCCGACATGGCCCACATTGCCGAGGCCATCTACAAGGTCCAGGAGGAGCGGTATATGCATGAGCACATCTTCACAGCCCGTACCGATCACCCGGTGATCGGCCCCCCTTACTTTGTCTACGACTCCATTTTTGCCGCAGGGTACCCCTGGAACGTGATCTCGGACAGCGGGCAGTACCACAAGGATCAATCCCTGGTCTCCACCCAAGCGGCCTTTGCCATGTGGGGACTCTGGGAGACCCCATACACAGACCGCCTCATGACCCTTCTGCACTGCCTCAACAATCCGGAAAAAGGCTGGTACGAGGGGCGCCTTGAAAATACAGGACGTCATATGAAACTCATCACCTCCGGCACCAACGCCGCGGTGCTGGAAACCCTACTGTACAAAGCCCAAGGAAAACTCTCCACCTGCACCCCACCGGAAGCGGAGATACCCCGGCCCTATTATGACCTGAATATCGCCAACCCCTTCAAAGAGATGGGGAAATGCCTGCCCCTGGAGCGAGAAAAATGTATCCCTTAATCCGCCCAAAGGAGAGCCCCCCGACCCCGGCCTCCGATAAAAACAGTCGGGGTCATCTTCGGCCCTGGCTCCTTGCCGCCATCCTGCTGGTCTATGCGGAAGGGGCCCTAGGCGCCTCTCTATCCACCATGCCCCCCTTTGAGGAGGGCTACACCCACGCCAGAGTCGGCGCATGGGAACGGGCGGCCGAGACCTGGGTGAGCGATGGAGAGACCGCCCTCAAAAAATCGAGAAAAAAAGAAGATCTCCAGGACGCCGCCTTTTTCAATCTTCTGGCCACCATCGCCTTTGAAAAAGCGAACAATGCCAGGGCCTACGTCACCTGGTCGGCCATGATACGCTACTTCCTCGAGGGGGGCACCTCCTGGAGTGCCCAGCAAGAGTCCCTGCGCTTAGAGTCCCATACCCTAGCCTCAAGCCTCAAGGCC
>JABXKT010000076.1 GCA_013619155.1 Desulfobacteraceae bacterium | reverse complement strand
GATCACCACTACGGGGTGGGGCTGGAGTCTGGGGTGGTTCCCATGGCCGGAACGACCACGGGCCATATGAATTTGACGGCGTGTGTGATCTTTGATGGTACCCGGTTTTACCGTGGGGTGGGCCCCGCCTTCGAACTGCCCCTTACGGTGTGCCGGATGGTGGTGGACGAGGGGTATGAACTGGACGAGGCCGTCTGCCGGGCGGGACTCTCGGACAATGAGCGCATTGGCTATGCTGAAGGACTGATTGGTCTCCTCTCCGGTGGGGCCGTGACCCGTGCCGATTATATGGTACCGGCCGTGACTATGGCTCTCGTGGCCCTAGTATCGGAAAAAAAGGGGGGACGTCATGCGTCATGAGACGACTCTTTCGGTGATGGGCCGGCAGATTTATGCCATCTCCGTTTCTGGGCAGGATCCATCGGCCACTCCTCTTGTCCTTCTACACGAAGGGTTAGGCTGTGTGGGGATGTGGCATGATTTCCCCGAGGCCTTGAGCCTGGCCACCGGTCGGACGGTGTGGGCCTGGGATCGATGGGGGTACGGAAAATCGTCCCCCCTCACTCGATCCGTGGCCGATTCCCACTATCCCACCTATGAAGCCGAGGTGATGCTTCCCGCCGTCCTAGATGCCCTGGGGCTCTCCCGGGTTCATCTTTTTGGACACAGTGACGGTGGCACCATTGCCCTTTTATTCGGCGCTCTTTTCCCGGAACGGGCGGCCACTATTTTGACCGAGGCCTGCCATGTCTATGTGGATAACCTCACCCGGACGGGGATTACCGAGGCCGATACGGCCTTTGATGAGGGGCTCTTTCGCGAGAAACTCTCACGGCATCATGGGGAAAATACGGAGCCTGCCTTCCGTCGCTGGGCCGATACCTGGCTCTCGTCTGGCCATCGCACCTGGGACATTACCCACACGATCTCATCGGTGGTGGCCCCCACCTTGGTGGTTCAAGGAGATGGGGATCAGTATGGCTCATGGGGGCAGGTAGAGGCGATCTGCCAATCCGTTCCCGGTGCCTCGGCCTTCAAGGTCAGAGCATGCCGCCACGTGCCCCACCATGAACGGCGGGAAGAGCTGCTGACGGAAACCGTTCGTTTTCTGGGGGGCCGCCTGGACTAAGGCGCGCTTTTCCTATCCGCGTCTCTTCCTGCCATCATCTCGCTTCCCGCCTTGCCCCTTTGGTGTAAGGGGTATATAATACAATCATAATCAACATATTGTTGGCGTGGCAGTTTTGCCGAAGGGATGTCTCTTCGGCAAAGGCGGGAACGACGTCTGGGTAGTGTCAGCAGCACGGTGTTTGTGATTGTCCTCGATATATCTCCCCTCTTATTCTCCGTACTCCTTCTTTTTTTCCTCGATTCAACCCGATCCGTAACCGGTGATTGGTGCGCCGGGAGGTTTTTATGGGCACCATTATTCGTTTGGATCCGGGCTCTATGTCGCTCATTGTGACGTATGAGAACCGTTTCGGATGTGACCGTCGTGAGCCCTTTGAGCGCCGAAAAGGGTATGGCATGCTCCATAGTACCGAAGAAGGGCTGTTGGAGCACCGATGTATTGTGGAACGGCGACGTTCCTATGAACGCCGGTTGGGCTGGTTTCGCATGGGTCGATGGAGCAGTTTTTGTGACAACGGCTCTGCGTGATGGGACCGGCAGGTGTGGAAGGGAGTGACCTATGGTAGAGACCCGAGAGAGTCGAGAGGGGTATAGCAATCGTTTCCAATTTAGTACCGATCCTAAGTGGCGTCGATCCGGGCATGAACGACGAACGAAGGGCGCTTTGGCGGGGAAAAGTCTGTTTCGGCGTCGCATCGGCGATCGCCGCATCGGTTTTTTGAGCCGGATTTCACGGTTTATTTTTCCCCGGGGCTTTCAGCACGAGGGATAAAAATATAGGCAAGGCCTGATGAAGGGACGGAGCCCGTGGAGATGGCCCGTATCGACGATACTCAGGACGCGTGGTGTAAAATTTTGCCAATATATACACGCGGCCACCTGTCAGAAGACGGGACCCATCATGGGCCCCGTCTTTTTTATGGGCATGGGGGGTGAGAGGGAAAAGGGTCTCTTTCGGCGAGGATGTACACAATCGCCTCATAAAACGCTAACATAGTTGTCATACAAATACCTGCAGATTGGATGGACACCCCCATACTTCTTGGAGAGATATGATGAGAGCCAAAGCACATATGCTGGTTGTGGATGACGAAGAGGATATTCAGGCCGTGTTGAAGTACAATCTTGAGCGCGAGGGATACACGGTGACCTGTGCCGGTAGTGGTGAAAAAGCGGTGTCGATTGCCCAGTTGGGGACCATTGATTTTATCGTTCTTGATCTCATGCTACCGGGGATCGATGGTCTGGAAGTGACGCGCGCCTTGAAAAGGGAGGCCGCTACGGCCTCTATTCCCATTCTCATGCTCTCTGCCAAGGGAGAAGAGGCTGATATCGTCACCGGCTTAGAGCTTGGGGCCGATGATTATATGCCCAAGCCCTTTAGCCCCCGTGAGCTCATCGCACGAATCCGTGCCGTTCAGAGGCGCTCCGAAAAGGGGCGAGAGGATAGAGCGTTTGAGGATCGTCTCGTTTTGGGAGCGGTGGATATCCGGCCCGGCAAGGCCCAGGTCTGTGTGGAAGGGGAGGCCGTGGTCCTCACCTTTTCCGAGTTTTCACTGCTCCTGCTCCTGGCCCGTCGCCCCGGATGGGTCTTCACCCGGACACAGATTGTCGATGGGATTCGTGGGGACCACTATGCGGTGACGGACCGCAGTGTGGATGTCATTGTGGCCGGACTGCGTAAGAAGTTACGGGGGGCGAGTGCCTATATTGAAACGGTGCGAGGCATCGGGTATCGATTTAAAGAGGTATCATGAGACACCGTAAACGACTATTTTGGCAGCTTTTTCCATCCTATGTGGCCATCATCATCGTGGCTCTGACCGCGGTGAGTCTCTTCGCCCTGGCCTCCATGACCGATTTTTATCATCAGCAGACCTTTCAGGGGCTCGAGTCCCTGGCGCGGGTGATGCGGCTTCGTGTGGTACCCCTCATGGATGCGGGCCATTTTGCCCAGGTGGATGCCTACTGCAAGGCCTCGGCCGAGAGTGCCGGTAGCCGCGTGACGATCATGGGCGCTGATGGCAAGGTCCTGGGGGACTCCACACGGGATCCCGCCATGATGGAGAGTCACGAATCGCGTCCCGAGGTGGTGATGGCCCTTACGGGAGAGACCGGTTTCTCCATGCGTCTCAGCACGACCCTGGCCACCATGATGATGTATGTGGCCGTTCCCCTAGAAAGAGAGAGTGTGGTCTACGGGGTGGTGAGAACCGCCCTGCCCATGACCGCTTTAGAGGATGAGGCTCGTTCCGTGCGGCACCGTATCGCCCTGTGGGGTTGTGTGACGGCCCTTGTGGCCGCTTTGATCAGCTGGGTCGTCTCCCAGACGATTAGCCGACCCATCTCCGACATGCAGCGAAGTGCCCGCCTCTTTGCCGATGGGGATTTCAGCCATAAGTTATACGTTCCTGATTCCCGGGAGATCGGCGATCTCGCTGAATCCATGAACCTCATGGCCCAGCAACTGGATGAACGGATCAAGACCACGTCGCGCCAGAAAAATGAGATGGAGGCGGTACTCACCAGTATGGTGGAGGGGGTGATGGCCGTGGATGAGCGCTTCTCCATCATCACCATGAACAGCGCTGCCCACGCAATTTTCGGGGTGATTCCCGGTATGGCCGTGGGCTATGGCCTCTCCGAGGTGATGCGAAATATCGACTTTATCGAGTTTGTGGAGACGGCGGCGAAAACCCACGGTGCCTTAGACAGGGATATCCGACTCTGGGATAAGGGGGAGACCCTTCTGAACACCCGAAGCACCCCCCTACTTGGGGTGGGAGAGATGCGCCTGGGGACCCTCATCGTCTTCAATGATGTCACGCGCATGAGGCGCCTGGAGAATATGCGCCGTGATTTCGCAGCCAACGCCTCCCATGAGATGCGGACCCCCCTGACCTGTATTAAGGGGGCCGTAGAGACGATTCTCTTAGACAAGGCGGATCTCTCTGAAGCCCATGGCCGGTTTTACACCATCATCGAGAAAAATGTGGATCGTATGGCCCAGCTCATCGAGGATCTTCTGGAGCTTTCGCGTATCGAACAGCAGGAGGGGGGGGGCTTCCCCCTGATATCCTCTCCGGTGGATGCGGTGGTCGAGGCGAGTCTCCACCTTTTGTCGGGGAGTGCCTTGGCCCGGGAGGTGGCGGTGGATGTGACGGGGGATATCGGGGTGTACGCCCTCTTCGATGCCATGCTCCTGGAGCGGGCCGTGGTGAACCTTCTGGATAACGCCATTAAGTACAGTCCCGTCGGTGGCCGGATCACCCTGGCCATCGAGGCCGGAGAGGAGCGGGTGGATATCCGTGTCTCGGATCAGGGAAAGGGGATCCCTTCCGAGCATCTGCCCCGGCTCTTCGAACGTTTTTACCGTGTGGATAGCGCTCGAAGCCGAAAACTGGGGGGAACGGGTCTCGGTCTGGCCATCGTGAAGCACGTGATGCATATTCTTCAAGGGACGGTGACGGTGGAGAGCACCCCGGATCAGGGGGCCACCTTTACCCTGACCCTCATGCGCTAAATAGACGAAATAAGGGCCTTTAAGTTAGATGAGATAAAGCCCCATCCCTATCAGAGGATCCACTCTCTGACAGGGATGGGGCTTTTTTTATTCGATGACCATCTTTTATCTATAACAGCGAGTCACTATTCAGCTCTTGAACAACGGCCCTCTATGGTTAAAGTGATCAAGAAACGGGCCTCCGGCGGCGAGGGTGGCGAAGCCCCTTCGGTAAAAACACCTCGAAAGCGAGTGACCGCTGTGCTTTATCTCTCGTTCCTCGAGGCAAATCACATCGATATTCTTATGAAATTCAGATATTTATTTTTTATCATCGTCCTAAGGCATTAGGGCGGGTACGATACCGCGGTATCTCTAATTTTGTAAATAGTGATGGCCATATATTGGGTGCAAACGGCTAAAATAGGCGTTTTTCCGATTAAATCGACACGCCCGGCCAGGGAAGACCCTGGATCCCAAGAGTGTGATTGCAACGGACCGTTGGTTTGTTGCAGTCACGATAAAAACCTGTTTGGCAACCTTTCTAAAAGGTTGGCTCCCGGCAGGGCCGCCGGAGGCGCACTTTCACCCCAGAGCGCCCGAGGGTTCACTCGTCCATGAAGTCGGTGTGGCGAATGATCTCTCCACGACGCATGTAGATCACCTCTTCGGCGATATTGGTGGCGTGGTCGGCCATACGCTCTAAGTGGCGTGATACGAGAAAGAGGTTCATGAGGTAGCCGGCCCGATGGGGGGTCTGTGAGATCGCTTTTTTGATGGATTCGTAGGCGGCGTTGCGCATGGCGTTGACTTCACGGTCCATGAGACGCACCGTTTCGGCCATGGCATCGTCATCGTGGACGAAGGAGTCGAGACTCATCTTCAGCATGAGGGCGGCTTTTTCTGCCATGGGACGATAGTCGTAGGTGAAGCCAGAGGGGCTGGCCTTCTTCGCCAAAGTCTTCACACGCATGGCGATATTGGCGGCCAGGTCGGCGATACGCTCTAAGTCGTTGTTGATCTTGATCACTACCACCAGGGAGCGCAGATCGCTGGCCACGGGCTGATGAAGGGCGAGGACCTTGAGGCACTCCTCTTCGATCTGTACCTCCTTTAAGTCGATCTCCTGGTCCTTTTCGATGATCTCTGTTGCCAACTCGACATCCAAGTCATTTAAGGCGTGGATCGCCTGCCGGAATCGGTCCTCGGTAAGGGCTCCAAGGGAGAGGAGCATGCGTCGAATGGTTTCGAGTTCGCGTTGCAGGTGGATGGTCATAGGGGGGCTCTCCTTACCCTGAATATAGGGGTCTTTTGGTCAACAATGTCGCCGCTTCAACGCTATCCGAAACGTCCGGTGATGTAATCTTCGGTCTCTTTTTTGACGGGTTTGGTAAAGAGGGCGTTGGTGCTGCCCACCTCTACCAGTCTGCCCATGTAGAAGAAGGCCGTGGTATTGGAGACACGGGCCGCCTGTTGCATGTTGTGGGTGACGATGATGATGGTATATCGCTCTTTTAACTCTAAAATAAGCTCTTCGATCTTCTGGGTGGCGATGGGGTCCAGGGCCGAGGCGGGTTCGTCCATGAGAAGAATCTCGGGTTCTACGGCCAGGGCTCGGGCGATGCAGAGGCGTTGCTGCTGTCCCCCTGAGAGACCCAGGGCGGGCTTATGGAGGCGATCCTTTACCTCCTCCCAGAGGGCGGCCTGTTTTAGGCTCTTCTCCACACGGGCGGCGACGATGGATCGGTTTTTGATCCCGTTGACCACCAGTCCGTAGGCCACGTTGTCGTAGATACTCTTGGGAAAGGGGTTGGGTTTTTGGAAGACCATACCGATCCGCCGTCTTAAAGAGACCACATCGATTTTTTTCTCCAGGATGTTCGTCCCCTCAAAGATCACGGCCCCCTCACTCCGGGTGCCGCTCGTTAGATCATTCATGCGATTTAAGCTGCGAAGAAAGGAACTCTTGCCGCACCCCGACGGACCGATGAGGGCCGTTACCTGGCGCTGGGCAAAGGGGAGGGATATGTCGTGGAGGGCCTGAAAATCGCCATAAAATAGGCTCAAGTCCTGGGTATGAATAATGGTCTCTATCTCGTTGGTCATTTTGGACCCTTTTTTGCAACGGGAGCGCCCTTTTTTTACATGGCACTCCGACGGTTAGACGGTTAGATACGGTTTCGATTGCGCAGACGTGAGCGGACGATGATGGCACACAGGTTCATGCCCAGAACCAGGGCGATGAGGACGAGGGCCGTGCCGTACTGAAGGGGGCGTGTCTCGCCGATATGGGTACCGGCTGTGGCGAGGACATAGATGTGGTAGGGCAGGGCCATAACCTCATCGAAGACCGATGTGGGCAGATCCGGGGTGAAGAAGACGGCACCGGTAAACATGATGGGGGCCGTCTCTCCGGCGGCTCGTCCCAGGGCCAGGATGGAGCCGGTGAGGATACCGGGAAGGGCCGATGGCACCACCACCCGAAATATCGTCTGCCACTTGGAGGCTCCCAGCCCCAGGGAGGCCTCCCGATAGGTGTTGGGCACGGTTTTTAAGGCCTCTTCCGATGCTCCGATAATGACGGGAAGGCTCATGATCCCTAAGGTGAGGGCCCCCGACAGGAGGCTGACCCCAAGTTTTAATACCGTGCAGAAGAAGGCGAGGCCGAAGAGGCCAAAGACCACCGACGGCACCCCGGCAAGGTTTGTGATGGCGAAGCGGATCATGGCCACCCGTTTTCCCTGGGTGGCGTATTCGTTGAGGTAGATGGCCGTGGCCACCCCCACGGGAAAGGCAAAGGCCAGGGCGCCCAGGGCCAGGCAGATCGTTCCGATGATGCAGGGGAGGATGCCCCCTTCGGTCATGGAGTTTTTCGGCATCTCGGTGAGGAAGGCCCAGTTAATGGCCGAGGCACCCTGGATAACCATGAAGAGAATTACGGCAAAGAGGGCCAGGACATTGATGGCTGCGGCCCCCCGGAAGAGGGCAAACCAGATACTTTGGACGGTGCCGCGTTTTCCGGATAGACGGTTTTTGGAAAGGGAGAAGGTCATGAGAGGATTATCCCTTGAGCCGGAATCTGCGCGATGCGGACATGGCCAGAATGTTAAAGAGAATCGTGAAAAGAAAGAGGGTGATCCCTGTGGCAAAGAGGGCGTGGTAGTGATCTCCCCGAAAGGGAGCTTCCCCCATCTCCGAGGCGATACTCGCCGGCATGGGGCGAATGGGATCAAAGAGGGATCCGGGGATGATGGCGGCCCCTCCGGCCACCATGAGTACCACCATGGTCTCACCGATGGCCCGGGACATCCCCAGGATAATGGCGGTGGTGATACCGGAGAGGGCGGCGGGAACCGTTACCTTGGAGATGGTCTCAAAGGGGGTGGCCCCTAAGGCCATGGAGGCCTCCCGATAGGTGACGGGCACGCTCCTCAAGGCATCTTCTGAAATGGTGCAGATGGTGGGGATGGACATGAAGGCCAGCATGATGGAGGCGGTAAAGAGGTTGAGACCGGTGGGGATATCAAAGATCCTCTGCATTAGAGGCGCCACGGCCACCATGCCGAAAAAACCGATGACCACCGAAGGGAGGGAGGCGAGGAGTTCGATGGCGGGTTTGAGGATCTCGGCCATTTTCGGTGGGGCGATCTCGGAGAGATAGATGGCAGTCATCACCCCGGAAGGTACCGCGATGAGAGAGGAGATGAGGGTCACTGAGATAGAGCCCATAATTAAGGCCAGAATACCGAAATCGGGGGGCTCATCCGTGGGATACCAGAGATGACCCAGGATAAAGGCCTTCACAGAGACAAAGGAGAAGGTGGGGAGCCCCTCCATGAGCAGGAAGAGGAGGATCAGTCCCAGGACGACAATGGAGATGAGGGAGATGATGAGGAGAGAGGACTCAGCCACCCACTCGCCCAGGGCGGTTCCTCGTCCGGTGAGGGTATCGGTGGGCGCTGCCCCTCGATCTCCCCGGGAGGACCCTTCCGGTATCATCTCCCCTTTTGTGTGTTCACGGTATGTCATGGTGCGGCATCCTAAAAGAGAGGTACGTATTTACACGTGGCTTTCACCAAAACGATATGGGAAGCGCCTCCTGGGCGGTGTATCCGGTGATTCCCCATGGACGGCTCTTTCTAAAATAAAATCAATAGAGGGGGATACTGCCCGCCTCTTCCACGAGCTCTTGCCCCTTTTTTGAGAGGATAAAGTTGATAAAGGAGAGGGTCTCTCCCGTGGGCCAGCCATTGGTAAACATGAAGAGGGGGCGGCTGATGGGGTATCGGCCGTTTAAGGTGGTCTCGGCCGATCCCTTGATACCATCCACCCGAAGGGCTTTGATTTCATCGTTCAGGTAGCCCAGGGCGATGTAGGCGATGGCCCCTTGGGTGGTGGCCACCTGGGTGACCAGTCCGCCGTTGGAGGGCTGGGTCAGGGCACGGGGGGTGACGCGCTCTTTTTTCATAACCAGACCCCTCCAGGCATCGAAGGTGCCGGAGGAGCTATCGCGGGAGATGACGACGATTTTTTTATCCGCGCCGCCCACCTCTTTCCAGTTGGTGATCGTGGCCAGGTAGATGTCTTTCAGCTGCGTCATCGTGAGATTGGATACTGTATTGTCGGGGTGAACCACGGGGACGATGCAGTCCAGGGCGATGCGGTGGGGGACGGGGGTTACGCCTTTAGCCACGGCCATCTTCATCTCTTTTCCCTTGATAAAGCGAGAGGAGTTCCCCACGTTTGCCGTCTGGTCGATGACCGCTTTGATACCGTTGCCAGACCCGCCTCCGGAGAGGGAAATTTTTGTCTCGGGGTGGGCGACCATATAGGCTTCGGAGATTTTTTGAGCGATGGGAAGAACGGTGGTGGAGCCTTTGATTGCAAGTCGTTCGGCCATGGCCCAGGGACTGGATGCCATCAGAAAAAGGGCGGTGAAAAGAGCGGTAACTCCCATACTTTTTTTCATTACGGTCTCTCCTATCAAGGGGGGAAAATTTTTATAACCGGTGATGATGCCCCTGTACACGCATGGGGCCCGGGGTGATTTTTTTATCTCATTATGGGTACAGGCCGTGGAGGGCCGTGGATCCATCCTCAACGAAGAAAATAGTCCGTTCAGGTTAGTATTTTGTTAGGGGTGTGTGAGAGTTCTATGATTGGGACGTCTTGGGAAATTCTATTCAGATTCTGACGTGATTTTTACATGGGGGAGGGACCCTTGCTCCCATGGAAAAAAGAGTGCATCCCGTAAGGGAAAACAATGAGGCGAGTGAGGATCCGGGACGACGCGGATACATATGGAAAGCCATCCATCCCCGGCGGATCTTCTTTACCACCCAGGAGGTGATGGTCAATATTATGATTATTTATATCACGGTGGTCCTGGCGGTGGGATTGGGCAAGACGGTGTTCGATGCGAGGGATCTGGTTCATATCATCGATGGAGATGGCTTTACCACGGTGGTGGCCGAGGTGCTCTCCTTTCTCGTGATGCTCGAACTTTTTCGGGGATTTGTGGAGTTTTTTACCACGCAGAGAATACGCCTCCACACCATGATGGATCCGGCCATTCTCTTTGTGGTGCGTGAGGTGATGATTACCCTGTACCGGAAGGAGGGGCAGGATACCCCTTGGGAGGTGCTTATGGGATTTGCCCTGCTTCTACTCAGCCTGGGGATCATTCGAAGCTTGGCTGTGTGCTTTACACCCGACTCCCAGAAATTGGCCGAGTAGGGTTGGTACCATCGGCAGGGGATGCCGTGGATGGAAGACAAGGGAGGATGTCACTACCCATCCCCCGGGGGAGGTGCCGATGCAGAGAAGCGCCTCCCCCGGATCTGGATGCGTCCTTTAAGGCCCGCGGCCGTTTTTTTATCCCCGGGCGTGCTTGGAGACGTGGCCAAGTTCTGGGAAGATAAGGCTCTTGCAGGCGAGTTTGCAGGCGGCCAGGCTTCCCGGGATGGCGAAGACCACGGTATTGAAGACGATGCCCGCCGTGGATCGAGAGAGGATAGCGGCCGAGTCGATCTCATCGAAGCTCAGGCGAGCGAAGATGGGGCCAAAGGCGGCGAGCTCTTTTCGAAACATGGGTTTAACCGCTTCGATGGTGACATCGGCTCGATCAATACCGGTACCGCCGGTGACGATGATACCATCGGCATTGTGGTCGCGAATGATATCCCGAATCGCTTTTCTCACGTCCTCTTCGGAGTCCTTCACCACGCGGCGTTCCACAAGGTTGAGTCCCTCTTTTTTGGCATGTTTTTCAATCCATGCACCGCTCTCATCGGTTTCAAGGGTTCGGGTGGAGGAGACGGATATAATCGCCACACTCAGTTCTTTTTTTCCCTCTTTTCTGTGCTCTTTGGTTCCCATAATCACCTCTCACTCAAGGGTTATCTGGTCAGAGCCATCGTGCTCTCTGAGCAGAACGTTGACGTGCTGATTGTATTCACTCTCCACTTTTTTGCCTGTATAATCAGGCTGAATGGGGAATTCACGGTGCCCCCTGTCCACAAGAACGGCCAGGGAGATACGTGCGGGTCTTCCGAAATCCATGAGGGCTTCCATGGCGGCGCGAATGGTGCGACCGGTGTAGAGGACGTCATCGATGAGAAGGATATTCTGGTCGATGACCGGAAAGGAGATCTCTGTGGGCTTGACCACCGGCTGATGGCTGATGCGTGTCCAGTCATCACGATAGAGGTTGATGTCCATCTCACCACAGGGGAGTAAGACCCCTTCGATCTTTTCGATTTCGGCCCGGAGACGCCGGGCAATATAGACCCCTCGGGTCTGAATGCCGATGAGGGCAAGCCCCTGGGTTCCGTGATGGGTTTCGATAATCTCATGGGCCATGCGGGTGATGGCCCGCTCAATATCCTTGGCATTGAGGAGGACAGTGGCGGTGGTCATGGTTTGGATTCCCTTAGTTACGTGGATGCCTACACTTAAAGAGCCTCTTTATATAGAAACCGTTCCTGAAAAAATTTGTCTCTCATGGTCGGGAAGGGCGAGCTCATATGGGCATGCAAAGGGTTGACGATACCATCATTGTCTGCTGTCAAAAATGCGGAAGGGCATATTTGGGCGCGTTTTTTGATGGGAGAGATCTTTTTTCCGTTTTTGATCCGTGCTTTTTTATTGTATCGTATTTTTAGCTTATTGAAGAGCCATTTATCAAGGCAATTTTAGGATGGGGAAGGGCGGAAACCGGTCATTTGAGCTTTTTGAAATACCTTGATTTTGTATATTATTTTTGACAGACTTCCCTTAAAATGCATGGGATATGAGGAGAAATATGCGGAAAGCGGATTGCACGGGAGTGATTTTGGCTGGGGGATTAAGTTCCCGTATGAATGGAAAAAATAAGGCCCTTCTCGATATGGGTGGGGTGAGTATTATCCAGCGCACAATGACTCTTCTTGAGGATATATTTGAAAAGGTGATGGTGGTCTCAAATACTCCCCATGAACTTTTAGGTTTAGACGTGAAAATCGTCTCCGATATATTTCCCGTTCGATGCTCCCTGGCCGGTATCCATTCTGCCCTCTTCCATGCCGATACGCCCTGGGTGTTTGTGGTCCCCTGCGATAATCCCTTTCTCTCTCGGGAGATGGTGACCCTGGTTCTCTCCCATCGCAGTGATGGGGCCACCATCGTGGTACCCGAGACGGAAAGAGGGTTAGAGCCTCTGTGTGCGGCATACTCCCGAGAAAATTTGAAATTGGCGGAGATGCGTCTGGCCGAGGGCCGCTATAAAATTCAGAGCCTCTTTCGTAAGAAGCGGACCCGAAAGGTCCCCGAAGCCGAGATTCGTCGTATCGACCCTGAGTTGCGCTCTTTTTTTAATATCAACACTCCGGAAGAGTATCAATGGGCCCTGGGGATCATCGAGGAGGGGCGGCCTATATAGGGTCTCTCTGGGGCCGGATGAACGTGCCCTGTATCCGGTCTTCGGGGGAATACCCGCCACCTATCGGGTGAAAAGATCATTCCGCCACCGCATATGCCCTTGTGGCCCGTGATAAACTTCGTCATACTCTTGTCCAAATCCTGGATATTCATACGGCGTGGTGATTCATTTTCCACGTTTTAAGGTGGCGGGCCCTGCCGCCATAGACCTCTACATTAATGATTAAGGAAGAGATATGATTCACATTGATGAGATGCTGCGTAAGATAAAGGCCCACCCTGATTTTGGGAAGGCCGGCATGGTCCTGGCCCACAATGGTGTGGTCCGTGAGAGCTCTCGAGATGGGCGACCGGTGACGGGTCTTACCGTTCATGTCAACCATGAGCGCCTGGAAGAGCTCCTGGCGAGCTATCGCAGTCGGGACGGTATTGTCGATATTCTTCTCACCATTGTGGAGGAGACACGTCTCGGCGTTGGGGATGATGTCATGGCCATTGTGGTGGCCGGAGATATTCGGGAGAACGTGATTCGTACCCTGGAAGGCTTGTTAAACGCCGTAAAGGCCGAGGTCACCTCGAAGACAGAGCATTTTGTTTAGGGCGCGAACCTTTTAAGAAGCGTGCCGTAAACGTTTTTAATTTCAGGCATACGGTGTCTGAATAGACTCTTTTTTGGCATCGATATGAAGGGCCAAAAGCCCTTCATATCGGGTAACTATAGGGATTGAGAGAGAACGACTCTTGGCCGTCGATGGTATTTTTAGGGGCGGACAAGTGACTATATTTTTTTAAAAAATTTGGGGTATACATGAAAGAGTTTACACATATTGACGACAGTGGTGCCGTGCGCATGGTGGATGTGACGGACAAGGTTCAGACCGACCGACGGGCGGTGGCCGAAGGGCGCATCATCATGAACAGTGATACCTTCGCCCGGATCACGGATACGCGGGTAAAGAAGGGCAATGTCCTGGAAACGGCACGTATTGCAGGGGTCATGGCGGCCAAGCAGACCAGTGATGTGGTGCCCATGTGTCACCCCCTCTTTATTACCTATGTGCGCATCGATTTTTTTCCGGAACCCGAGCTCTCGGCTTTTCGCATCGAGGCGGAAGTGCGGGTCAAGGGAGAGACCGGTGTCGAAATGGAGGCCCTCCATGCCGTGTCCGTGGCGGGATTGACCATCTACGACATGTGCAAGGCCTATGATAAGGATATGACCCTCGAGGGTATTCGTCTTATGGCCAAGAGTGGTGGTAAATCAGGTGTTTATCGGCGGGTAGAGCTTTAGGTGGCGATGGTTGGTGTCGTGGATCTCTTCATGCACCCCCCTTTTGGGGTGGGGCTTCTCACGGGGGTCGTGGTGGCATGGGGCCTTGCGGCGCGCCGCCTTCATGCTTTGAAAGATTCTTTAGAAGCGGTTCAGGACGCCAAAGAGATCCAGGATGCGCGTCTCTTGACCCTGGCCGATGAAGCGGCCGAGGCCCGGGGGCGTCTCTCCTATGTGGCGACCCTGGAGGCGAGTCTCGATGAGAGAGAGGGACGTCTGGCCCAGCAGAGGGAGACAGAGATTGAGCTGAGGTCTCACCTCGCTCGTCTTGAGGCACAACTGGCCACAGAGCGGGACTCCACCGCCGAGAAGGTGGGCCTTCTCTCCGACCAGAAAGAGTCCTTTCGTGAGATGTTAAAAGGTCTCTCGGCGGATGCTCTCGGTGAAAATAGCCGCGCCTTCGTCCAGCTCTCCCGGGAGACCCTTGAAGGGGTTATCGGTGAGGCCAAGCGTGATTTTGAACGGCGTGGGGATGCGGTGAAGGATATCGTGGCCCCCGTGGCCGAGGCGATGAAGTCCTATGACGAAAAGATCCGTCAGATGGAGATCCAGCGGGAAAATGCCTACGGTTCCTTAACGGAACAGGTCAAGATGCTGGCACACACCCACGATGCGCTCCAGAGAGAGACCACCAAGCTCTCCGGCGCGCTTCAAGTCCCCAATGTCCGTGGCCGCTGGGGAGAGATCACCCTAAAACGGGTGGCCGAGCTCGCCGGCATGGTGGATCGTTGTGATTTTTTCGAGCAGGTGACCCTCAAGGGGGAGAACAACCGCCTGCGCCCCGATATGGTGGTGCAGCTTCCCGGAGGACGGCGCATCGCCGTGGACTCCAAAGTGCCCCTGGCCGCTTACCTGAGGGCCATGGAGGCCCTGAACGAGGCCGACAAGGCCCGCCACTTAACGGACCATGCCAAGGCCCTGCAGCTCCATGTCCAGGCCCTTGCCGGGAAAGCCTATTGGGCTGGGCTCACTCCCGCCCCAGAGTTTGTGGTCCTCTTTATTCCGGGGGAGAGTTTTTTCTCGGCCGCCCTCTCCAAGCGTCCCGAACTCATCGAGGAGGGCATCGAAAAAGGGGTGGTCCTGGCCACCCCCACCACCTTAATCTCTCTCTTGAAAGCCATCTCCTATGGCTGGCAGCAGGAGCAGGCCGCGGAGAGTGTGGAGGAGATAAGGGCCTTGGGTAAAGAGCTCTACAGTCGCATGTTTACCTTCGCCTCTCACCTCAATAAATTGGGTGCGGATATCGGTAAGATGACCTCGACCTACAATCAGGTCGCCGGCTCCTTTGAGCGACGTCTCTTTGTATCGGCCCGCCGTTTTGAAACCCTTGGGATGCGTGAGAAGGCATCCATGACCCTTGAATCGCCGGATCCTGTGGATATTGTCCCGAGGCGTGTGGAGGCCGGATAATGAAGAATAATAGGTGTATGATCTGGGGGGGACGGGTGCTTCTCCTCCTCTCTCTTTTTGTAATGGGCGGGTGCGCCCTGTTTAGAGGGGAGATGCCCGTTCGGGAGGGGTCTCTGGCCCGGGTGGAACCAGGCGAGGCGGGGTACCCGAATTTTGTGGATGACATGGATTTTAAAGGGCTTGAAACGGCCCTGACCCGGAGTCTGGACTACTATCAACGCATACCCGAGAGCCGTACCTTTCTTTTGGGAGGAGACCGCTACGGGGTGGCCACCATGGCCCGTTCCGTCGCCGCCCTTCGCTCGGCTATCCAAGATAACCCGTCCCCGGAGGCCCTCTCGCTATTTATTCGGAGGCACTACCGTGTCTATCGCGCCACGGGCCGTACGGAGGTAGGAGATGTTCTCTTTACCGGGTATTTTGAGGCGGCCCTCTCCGGCCATGGGGAGCGGACCGACCGGTATCGCTATCCGGTACTGACCCGGCCCGACGATCTCGTCACCATTGATATATCACAGTTTCCCGGCGTCACGGTGACGGGAAAGCGCCATATTATCGGTCGGGTGACGGAGACGGGGAGAGTGGTTCCCTATTACGCCCGTGAGGAGGTGGGGGATGGCCTCTCCCTTGTGAACCGTGCCCAGCCTCTGGCCTGGGTGGATGACGCGGTGGACCTCTTTTTCCTGGAGATTCAAGGGTCCGGTATCATCACCATGGCCGATGGCCAGGAGATGAGGGTCCATTATCAGACCAAGAATGGCCACCCCTATCGCAGTATCGGCGGGTATCTGATTGCAAAGGGGGCCCTGACAAAAGAGGAGGTCTCTATGCAGTCGATTCGGCGCTGGCTCGAGGCGCATCCGAGGGAGCGTCGAAGCGTTTTTAATTACAATCCGAGTATGGTCTTCTTTCAGGAGGAGCCCACAGGTCCCTTGGGATGCTACAGCGTTCCCGTGACGCCGTATCGCTCCATTGCCACCGACAAGCGGCTCTTTCCCGCCTGTGGTATCGCCTTTATCACCACGGAAAAACCGGTCAATACGAACGGGGGAGAGGTGACCCAATGGGCGCCCTTTGGGCGGTTTGTCCTGAACCAGGATACCGGCGGCGCCATCAAGGGGTCGGGACGGGTGGATCTCTTCACCGGTCATGGGGCGGAGGCGGAGATGATAGCGGGTCATATGAAGCAGCCGGGGGCCCTCTATTTTCTTGTGCTGAACCCCTCATCGGATGCGGCGTTTCAGGCGCACGACCCCGGGGCATAAAAAAAGGGTGGCCCGTGATCGGGCCACCCTTGGGGCATGCGCCCCGTCTATATCATCGCCGCTCTCTTTTTATGGACGTTAACCAATGGGGCCGCTCGTGCACCCATGGTTCCGTAATTTTATGTGGAGGGACGATAATAATCGTTTATACT
>JABXKT010000075.1 GCA_013619155.1 Desulfobacteraceae bacterium | reverse complement strand
GAGGGGGGTGGGGGTTCCCCGAGTCGACTCCACGTGGGGGCATCTCTCCTGGGAGAAAAGCCTATGAAAATGATTTGTTGTATCTATAGACAAAGAAGCACCTCCAAAATAGTATGAATCCGAAGTCAAAGTAAACTTTATCTTCACGGCAAAGAACGCATCATTAGTCATTATGCCGCATGAAAGGGCCCCATGCCTGATTCACTTTGCGATCTCAGCCTGATTCTTACTTGAAATCAGCAACGTCTAAGATCATGGAGGTCTATCGATGATAGAGCAAAAAGAGTGTCGCCTGGAAGTCGCCATGTGCCATCGGATGCGTCAGAATCCTGAAGATATCCCCGTTAATATGGCCTATAATAAGAGGGTGGACCAGGATCTGGTTTGCCTCTCAGAGGGCGTCTATGCCGTGATTCCTGAGATGGCCCCACAGATCTGTCAGATATTTTCCATGGGTCACTTGAGCATGAGCTTTGTCTACTTCAGTCATACCGCCTTGGATCTGGGGATGCGGTCCAGTGCAGAGATTGTGGTTAAGGATGGGGGGTTTTTGGCCGATCACCTCCCCTTTGAGGTGGTTGCTGATGTACTCATGGAGAGCGGGGGAGCGGGTAAGATGGGAAAACGTCTCTGCAAGGTGCGATTCCTCTCCTTGAACGATATCTCCCGGAAGCAGATCGATCATGTGATCTTCATGAAAGAGATTGGGGATCTTCAGTAGGCATATTTTTCTGAATGGGTTAAAAAAAGAGGGGGCATTTTGACCGTTTTTTCGGTGAAAATGCCCCCTCTTTTTTTGGGGGTACTATTTTTGATGGGGGGCGATGAACAGGGGGCCCTGCTTTCTTATGGGTTCTCTTTCGGACGTCACTACCAGGGGAGCCGTTTGGAGGGAAAGGGGAGTAATGATTGCAAAAAATAGTCGGGTAGGGGATCATGATGGCATTATAAAGATGATGGCATGAATGTAAAAAAAAGGAGGAGAGGCGATGATCGATAGTACCATGAAACGTATTGAGGCGATTCTTGAGGCATCCGATCAGATGGATGAGGCCCAGCGCAGGGAACTCAAAGGGCTTCTTGAGGCATTGAAGGAGGAGACAAAAATTCTCGCCGAGAGTCATCAGGAGGAGGCCGAGAGTATCGCCGGGTTTACCAGCCTGACGACCCAGGAAGCCGTCCGGAAGAGTCCGGATCCTCGGCTCGTCTCCCTCTCTTCGGAGGGGCTCTTAACCTCGGTGGAAGGGTTCGAGGCATCAAACCCCCGTCTGGTCTCGGCGGTGAACGCCCTGTGCAATTTTTTTGCCGACCTGGGAATCTGATCTGCGTAAGAGGGTGAGGTTTATATAAGGGGTGCCCGGGAGAGAATAGGGGGTGCCCTTTTTTTATGCCTCGGTTGGCCCTGCCGGGAGCCACCCTTTTACAAAAGGGTGCCAAACAGGATTTTATTGTGATTATGACGGACCAAAGGTCCGTCATAATCATAAATCTGGGGTCCAGGGGATTTATCTCCTGGCCGGGCGTGTCGATTTAATCGGAAAAATGCCTATTTTAGCCGTTTGTGCCTGCAATATATGGCAGTCACTATTTGTAAAAATTAGAGATACGAGGGGCTCGTACCTGCCCTAACGGCTTAGGCTCTGGTAAAAATAAATAGATGAATTTCGGCCTGGTTCAATAATGGCCATTTTAGGAGTAACAACTCCCCGGCAAAAAAGCCGCACAGGAGTGCGGCGCGCCAGGGGGAGCATCCCCTCCATTGCCAAAGCTCTGGCAGTGTTTCCTTTCTGTAGGCCCTATCTCTCTTCAACTTTTCAACAAATAGGGGCCACCTTTAAAAGTGTAACCCTGTTTTGAACCAGGCCCGAATTTCATAATAATACCGCTGTGATTTGCCTCGAGGAACGAGAGGTAAAGCGCAGCGGTCATTCGCTTTCGAGGTGGCTCACCTCGCTCGCCGCCGGAGGCTCCGTTTTTAGCCCCCTTTAGCCCTGGAGGGCCTGTCTTAGGCGGGGCGGGTGTAGGATGGCTCCCCCATGATATGGGTCGCCTTGATAAATCGGTCGTCTCCTAAAATCATCAGGATGAAGAGGCGTTCTTCCAGGGTTTCGGCTCTCTCGTTTCTATGGGCGGCCATGGGGGTGGCGTTGGGGTCGATGACTACAAAATCGGCCTCTTTGCCCACTTCGAAGGAGCCGATGGATGCGGCTAGGCCCAGAGAGCGAGCCCCGCCCAGGGTGGCCAGGTAGAAGGCGGTGGTCGCCGTAAAGGGGGTGCGGCAGAGCTGGCACACCTTAAATCCCTCGGCCATCGTGTGGAAGGGGGAGAGGGAGGTGCCCCCGCCCACATCGCTTCCCATGCCTAAGGGGATGCGGTGGGCCTGGGCCTTCTCCATGCGAAAGAGGCCGCTGCCCAGAAAGAGGTTGGAGGAGGGGCAAAAGGAGATGGCGGCCCCGCTCATGGCCAGGCGTTCATACTCGGCATCGCTTAAGTGGATGGCATGGGCAAAGAGCGACCGTTCCCCCACGAGGCCAAACCGGTCGTAGACATCCAGGTAGTTTTTCGCCTCGGGGAACATCTGCTTTACGGTCTCAATTTCCCCATGGTTCTCCGAGAGGTGGGTGTGCAGGTGAAGCCCTTCGGCCTGGCCGAGGAGGGCTCCGGCTACCTCCAGCTGCTCCCGGGTGGAGGTGACGGCAAAGCGGGGGGTGACGGCGTAACCGAGGCGTCCTCTCCCGTGCCACGCCTCGATGAGGGCGAGGCTCTCATCGAAGGCGGATTTTGGGGTGTCCGTGAGAAAATCCGGTGCGTGGGTGTCCATGAGGGTCTTGCCGGTGATAAAGCGAAGGTTCCGTCTTTCGGCCTCCCTAAAGAGGGCGGTGGCGGATTGGGCGTGAACCGTGGCCATGGCAAGGGATGTGGTGGTGCCGTTTTTAAGGGTCTCGTCGAAGAAGAAGGTGGCGGCCTCCTCGCAGACGGTGGTATCGGAAAATTGTCCCTCGGCCGGGAAGGTGTAGGTATCGAGCCAGTGAAGCAGCTCGGTGCTGTTGGAGGCGATCACCGAGAGCTGAGGGGGGTGAATATGGGTATCCACGAATCCGGGCATGATGAGGTGGCCGGTGTAGTCATACCAGGTGGCGATGGATTCTTGGGTGACGGGGCACTCCGAGGCGGGACCGGCAAAGCACACCCGTCCCTCCTCTAAGAGGAGGATGCCATCGGGGTGGTGGTGCCAGGCCGTGGATTCCTCACATCGGGGATCGCCGGTGAAATAAAGGATATCTCCTTTAACGGCGCTGTATCTTTTGGGTTTCTGGATATTTAACATTTTACTTTTATTTCACACACTTTTGTAATATATATGGTGGCTTCGACATACCCATGGAGGGCAGGGGTCATGGAAAATGAGATCCGTCCATGCAAATTTTAGGAAATAAACAGCGGCGGGGCCCTTTTCCTTAAAAAATAAACATACCCATAAGGATAGTCATTTTTTAAAAAGGAATGCAAGCCCCCTCTTTTTTATCGGGATCTGGCATGCTTTAGACTTGCTGAAAGCACGGCTTTCATATAATTCGGAGGGCGTCACCCCAAGAGAACACAGGTCGGCGGATGCGTTTGAATTCCCCTTTTTAAAGGGTCTATCGCGGCCCCCTTTTGGGTGGATATGCATCTATAAAACAATCTCGACGATCTCTTTATGAAAGGCTCTAAGCATTGAATCCTTTTATGGTCAACGTTCGACAAAAATGTGCCTCCGGCGCTTTTTGAGAAAAAAAGCGCCGGAGGTATTTTTTTGGAGCTAAAATAGTGACAATAATTACATTATACGTGGAGGATGGAAGATGCGTAAAATTCTGATTTTGCTGGTGCTCTCCCTCGTTGTGGCGGTAGGGTCTGCACAGGCGGCGGAAAAGAAGATGAAGGTGGGGTTTGTTTACGTCTCCCCCGTGGGGGATGCCGGTTATTCGTATGCCCATGATCTGGGGCGTCAGGCCATCGAGGCCCTGCCCAACGTCGAGGTGAAGTACCTCGAATCGGTCAATGAAGGGGCCGACTCCGAGCGCGTCTTTCTCAATATGGCTCGCAAGAAATACGACCTGATTTTCGGTACCAGCTTTGGTTACATGGATCCCATGCTGAAGACGGCCAAGCGATTTCCCCATACCGTGTTTATGCACTGCTCCGGTTACAAGTCGTCGAAGAATATGGGCAACTACTTCGGCCGTATGTATCAGGCGCGTTACCTCTCCGGGATGGTGGCCGGGGCCATGACCAAGAGCAATGTCCTGGGGTATGTGGCCGCCTTCCCCATTCCCGAGGTGATCCGCGGTATCAACGCCTTCGCCCTGGGCGCCCAGGCCGTCAACCCCAAGGCTGAGGTGCGTGTGGTCTGGACCAAGACTTGGTATGATCCGGCCAAGGAGAAGGAGGGGGCCAAGAGTCTCCTGGATGTGGGCGCCGATGTCATCGCCCAGCATCAGGACTCCCCCGGTCCCCAGGAAGCCGCCCAGGAGCGCGGGGTCTACTCCATTGGTTACAATACGGACATGAGTCAGTTTGCCCCCAAGGCCCATCTCGTGGCGCCGATCTGGAACTGGGCTCCTTATTATATGGAGGTCCTCAACAGCGTGAAGGATGGTACCTGGAAAGCCGGATCCACCTGGAATGGTCTGGCCGAAGGGGTGGTAGACCTAAGCCCCATGGGTGCCATGGTTCCCGAAGCGGTGAAGGCCACTGTTATGGCCCGTCGTGAGGAGATCAAGACGGGAAGCTATGTGGTATTTGGCGGTCCTGTCCTCGATCAGGCCGGCACGGTGCGCCTGACGGCTGCCACGCCCGATGATATCGATCTTCTCAGCATGGATTGGTTCGTCAAAGGGGTGATTGGTACCACCGAGTAGCGGGCGGCATGCAATAGATTGTGACGCCGTGGGGGGAGACGTTTTTTTTATCTCCCCCCTCTTTATTGACCCCAATGGATACGCAAATCACAGGTAAGATGCTTGATTTAACCATCAGAAAACGACAAGAATCCCTGAAGGGGACGGCCGCCCTCATTTACTGCGGGGCCGTTTTGTTCTCTCTGCTCCTCAGCGCCGCTCTTCTTATCTTCCAGGGGAATTCGCCGGTGGAGGGGATTTCCCTTCTCCTCCAGGGGGCCTTTGGATCCATGTATGCCATCGAGGATTGCCTCATCAAGGCGGTGCCCATCTATCTCTGCTCCCTGGGGGTGGCCATCGCATTTCGGCTTCAAATCTGGAATATCGGGGCCGAGGGGCAGTTTGCCCTGGGGGCCATCGGGGCCACTTGGGTCGCCATCAGCTTTCCCGGTCTGCCCTCCTGGGCGATGATTCCCCTGATGATGGGGGCTGCCTTTCTTCTGGGTGGGGCCTGGGGGGTGATTCCGGCGATCTTAAAGCTCAAGATGAAGGCCAACGAGATTATCGTCACCTTGATGCTCAACTATATTGCCATCCTCATCCTCGACTATCTGGTCTACGGTCCCTGGAAGGCATCGGACAGTTACGGCTTTCCCATGACCGACGAGTTCTCCTCGGCGGCCATCATCGGCACCATCGGGGAGACCAGCCTCAACTGGGGGCTCCTGATCTGTCTCCTCTCGGGGATTGTTATCTATATATTTTTTAAGTTCACCGTCATGGGCTTTGAACTCAAGGCCAGCGGGGAGAATGTGCGGGCGGCGCGCTACGCCGGCTTTCCTTACGCCCGGCTGGTGATTATCTCCATGCTCTTAAGTGGGGCCTTTGCCGGTTGGGCCGGATTTGTGGAGGCCTCGGCCACCCTGAACCGGCTGCAGCCCACCATCATGGTAGGGTACGGCTACACCGCCATCGTCGTTGCCTGGCTGGCGCGTCTCAACCCCTTTTATATCGGAATCTCCTCATTTTTGCTGGCCGGTCTCCGGGTGGGGGCGGAAAATCTTCAGCTCGAGCTTCAGGTGCCCGCCGCTTTCGGGGATATCATGGAGGGGATGATCCTTCTCACTATCCTGGCGGCCACCTTTTTTATCCATTACCGATTTGCACGGAGGCAGCGTTCATGACCCCTGATATGATCATTCCCCTTCTGGCGGCTACGGTACAGTCTGGCACCCCCATCCTCTTTGCGACCCTGGGGGCTATCTTCTGCGAAAAATCAGGGGTCTTAAACCTCGGTGTGGAAGGGATCATGGCGGTGGGTGCCCTGGCCGGTTTCTCCGTCTCGTATGCCACGGGCAATATCTGGCTCGGTTTTCTGGCCGGGGGGCTCTCCGGCATGGTGGCCGGAGGGATCCACGGCCTCGTCTGTCTGGTCTTTCTTGGCAATCAGGTGGTCTCGGGGCTCGCCCTGACCATCTTGGGGGTGGGCGTCGCCGACTACCTCGGCACCCCCCTTATCGGCCTGAAGGCACCGGGATTTGTCCCCACGGCGCTGCCCCTACTCTCAGATCTCCCCTTTCTGGGGCCCGTCTTCTTTCGCCACGACCCCTTGGTCTACATCTCCTACCTCGTTCCCGTGGGTATGTGGCTCTTCTTTCGCAATACCCGGGCCGGTTTAAGGCTGCGCTCCGTGGGGGAGAACCCCGATGCGGCCCAGGCGGCCGGATTTTCTCCCACCCATTACCGGTGGTTGGGCGTCTTGTGCGGGGGCTTCTTTATGGGGCTTGGCGGCGCCTACCTCTCCCTGGCCTACACCCATATGTGGGCCAATCATCTGACGGCGGGGCGGGGCTGGATCGCCGTGGCCCTCGTCATCTTTGCCTTCTGGAATCCCTTACGGGCCGTTCTGGGGGCCTATCTATTCGGGGGGATGATGGCGTTTCAATTTCGTCTCCAGGCCTCGGGAACCCATATTCCCTCCTCCTTTCTTCTGATGCTGCCCTATGTGCTGACCTTAACTGTGCTGGTCTTCTCCTCCTGGAAGGGGGGGAGTTCGGCCACACCCCAGGCACTGGGTGTCAATATAGAACCGGCCGATTGATGACTCCAAGAGTCAATATGAGCCAAAATATAAGCGTTTAACGGTAACTGTCCAGCCTACTCGGAAAAGGGGCAAATCGCATCAGCAACCTGCCTCCGGCGGCCCTGCCGGGGGCCTTTGCTTTTACAAAAGGTTGCCAAACACGTTTTTATCGTGAGAATGACGGGCCTTTGGCCCGTCATTCTCACATACCTAGGGTCCAGGGGATTTATCCCCTGGCCGCCGGAGGCTGGCGCTTTTCCAGCTCACCTTAACCTTAGAGGGCATAGCTGAATAGTTACTCTTTAATCAACCATTACCGATGTATCAATGTGGAGTAGAGCATGAGCGATTCGACCCAATATCAGCGAAGCTATCCCATCTCCTGGGAGCAGCTGCACCGAGATGCCAAGGCCCTGGCCTGGCGTCTTCTGGACATGGACATCACCTGGAAAGGCATCGCCGCCGTCACCCGCGGAGGGCTCGTGCCCGCCGCCGTTATCGCCCGGGAGCTGGATATCCACTATGTGGAGACCATCTGTATCTCCAGCTATACCTGGAAGGATCAGGGAGAGGCCACCATCATCAAGCCCCTGCGGGAGAGCGGGGAGGGGTGGCTTATCATCGATGACCTGGTGGACACGGGCCGCACGGCCCAGACGGTGCGAGATATGCTTCCCGGCGCCCACTTTGCCACCCTCTACGCCAAGCCTGCGGGTAAGCCGTGTGTGGATACCTTTGTCACCGAGGTGGGCCAGGATACCTGGATACTCTTCCCCTGGGACGCCGAGTCTCGGTTTGTAGAACCCATAGTGGGGATAAATAAGAAAAAATGATAGAGCCTGCCGAAACTGTCATCGCCCTTGAAGGGATCAGTAAATCCTTTGGAAAGGTACACGCCAACCGGGATATCTGTCTCTCCATTCGCAAAGGGAAGGTCAAGGCCCTGCTTGGAGAGAATGGGGCGGGAAAGAGTACGCTCATGAGTATTCTGGCCGGTCGTCTTCAGCCCGATTCCGGGTCGATTCGGGTGGACGGAGTCCTTCAGCGATTTCCCTCGGCGAAGGAGGCCATCGATGCCGGTATCGGCATGGTGTATCAGCATTTTAAGCTCGTAGAATCCATGACCGTCGCAGAAAATGTCTTTCTGGGGCAGGAGGGGGGGCGCTTCTTAAACCCTCCAGCCATGGCGGCGAAGGTGAGGGAGCTGGCCATCTCCCATGGTCTCGAGATCGATCCGTCGGCCACGGTGGCCGATCTCTCCATGGGGGAGAAGCAGCGGGTGGAGATCTTAAAGCTCCTCCAGCGCAGGAGCCGAATCCTCATCTTCGATGAGCCCACGGCGGTTTTAACCCCCCAGGAGGGGGACCAGCTCTTTAAGGCCCTCTCTCATATGGCCGCCCAGGGTAAGTCCATCGTCTTTATCAGCCATAAGCTGGGCGAGGTGATGCGTGTGGCCGATGAGGTGGCGATCTTGAGAAAAGGGGAGATTGTCGAGGAGAAGCGTATCGATGAGGTGGCCTCCCAGGACGATCTGGCCCGCATGATGGTGGGTAAGGAGACCTTCCTCACCGTGGTTAAGGAGGCGGTGGTGGTGACGAAGCCGGTCCTTGAGGTGAGGGATCTCTCGGGGAACGGCTTGAAAGGGGTCTCCCTTACGGTGAGACGTGGGGAGATTGTGGGTATCGTCGGGGTCGCCGGCAACGGTCAGAAGCCTCTGGTGGAGACTATCTGTGGCCTGCAGGCCCCGGAGCGTGGGGAGATCACCATCCTCGGCAAACCCTGGAAGACCTTTTTCTCGCAGCGAAAATTGTCCGAGACCTTGAGTTACATTCCGGAAGATCGCATAGGCCTGGCCACCTGTCCCTCCATGAACCTCTCGGACAATTTTTTGCTCACCACCCGGAAAGGGTTTCGTAAAGGGCCCTGGTTGCGCCGTAAGCGGGTGGAGACCGAGTCCCGGAGCGTGGTGGACCGGTTTAGTGTCCTGCCCGGCCATCTCTCCTCCCAGGCGCGCCATCTCTCCGGGGGGAACCTCCAGAAGTTGGTGCTTGGTCGGGAGTTTTTCCGTAAACCTGGCCTCATCGTGGCGGAGCAGCCCACCCAGGGCCTCGATATCGCCACGGCCAAGGATATCTGGGGCCACCTGGTGGGTGCCAGGGAGAGTGCCGGTATTCTCCTCATCACCGGTGATCTCAATGAGGCTTTTTCTCTCTCGGATCGCGTGGTGGTGATGTTTGAGGGGAAGATCGTGGACAGCTTCGATGTGACCGATACCGAAAAACGCTCGCGTGTGGGGCTCATGATGGCCGGCGCCTCCACGTAAAGAAGCCTTCTGTCTGACGCTGGAAGTAACGATTAGCTTTAAAAAAAAAGCCTCCGGCGGCAAGGTGAGCCACCTTGAAAGCGGGTTGCATATGCGCTTCGCCCCTCGTGCCTCGGGGCAAATCGCATATGTCTTTTATGGTCAAAGTGATCAAAAAACTGGCCTCCGGCGGCCAAGGGCGTGCCCTTGGAACCCAGGTGAGTAAATGTGACGGGCACGTGTTTTTATCATTGAAAAGTTTTTGCGGAGTTTTTTGATGACTGTGAATATATCTCTGTAAGACGTTTTTTAGTGAATGTGAGGGGCCTTTGGCCCTTCACATTCAAAAACTTGGGGTCCCCGGAATTTATAAATTTAACCAAGACCTGTTTGGCAACCTTTGCAAAAGCTTGGCACCCGGCAGGGCCGCCGGAGGCATCTTTACCCCGTTATTCGTGGCATCCGATTTTCCCTTTCCCCCGCTTTCTTCCCAGTCCCTTCTTTTTTTCTGCCGTGTCTCCTCTTCTTATAAAAGTGCCGGGGGCCACCCCCTTAATTTTAAGAGGCGTCTCTGGCCCCTGCCTTATTTTCTTTGCCTTTCACGGGTGCTATAAGTCAAAAAATATGATACCAAGACCATCTCTGGCACGGGGTTAAAGAGGGGGCGCTCTCTTCCTAAGGCTTTTTCATTAACGGAGACATATCTTTTTTATGGGATTTTTAGCGAAGGGACAGGGGCGTATGACCCGGTTTTTTATCGGGCTGTGTGTGGCCCTGTCGGTATGGGCCACGGGCCTCGATGCGGCCTGGTCCATGTCGGGATCGGGGGCTATTTTTATGTATCACCGATTCGGAGACGAGAGGTACCCCTCCACCAATATTCGTATGGATCAGTTTAAGGCGCAGATGGACTATCTCGAGGCGGAGGGCTTTACCGTAGTGTCCTTAGATGAGATGGTGACGGCCCTTAAAAGGGGAGAGGCCCTCCCTTTAAAAATCGTGGCCATCACCATGGACGATGCCTATGCCACGGTGTATAAAAACGCCTGGCCTCTCTTGAAGGAGAAGGGGTGGCCCTTTACCGTATTTGTCAATACCGATGGGGTCGACAGGCGTTCGGCGGAGTACATGAGCTGGGATCAGATCCGGGAACTCCGGCGATACGGCGTGACCTTCGGCAATCACACGGCGTCTCATCCTCACCTGGCCCGAAAGGGGGCCGAGGAGACGGAAGCGGTCTGGTTGGCCCGCATCCGGGCCGATGTGATGAAGGGCGAGGGGCGTCTTTACGGGGAGCTTGGCACCTTCTCAAAGTTTCTGGCCTATCCGTACGGAGAGTACAACACCCAGGTGGCGGCCTTAGTCGCCGATCTGGGGTATGTGGCCTTCGGTCAGCACTCGGGGGCGGGGGGGGGGCTTACAGATTTAAAGGCCGTTCCTCGGTTTCCCCTCTCCGAGGCGTATGGCGAAATTGGCGCCTTTCGCACCAAGGCCAATGCCCGGGCCCTGCCCGTGGTCTCCATGACCCCCTGGGAGCCCCACACCCGTGATCGTCGGCCGGTTCTTAAGGTGGAGCTGGCCCCGTCCGATGCCCGTCTCGATGAGCTCACCTGTTATGTGTCGGGACAGGGGCGGGTGGAGATCACCTGGGTGGTTCCTGGACGGGTGTTTACGGTGCGTGCCAATGCCGATCTTCCCGTGGGGCGCCATAAGTACAATATCACCGTTCCGGATCAGAGCCGGCGTCGTTACTACTGGTTCTCCCGGCAGTGGGTGGTGGAGGGTTAGGCGGTCATTAAATTTCGGAATATGACTTTTTTTAAAAAACATAAAATTAGCATTGCCAGTACCATTTATCTCATATATAATTTCTGGTTAAAAAAACGGGGTCCTTAAATAGAACGCTTTGCTAAGGACCTTAACGCCAATCCGGTCCTTACCGGATTTTTTTCTACCTTAGATGTATCACTGGCTTTTTCATAAGGGCGGCTTTTTTTATCCGACTCCCACGTGTGAGGATAAACGAGCCCGGCCCCGGCAAATCCAGGATGCCCATACAACCTGATCAAGGCTTTAAGGACCGGTGAGAAACCGGCCCCTCAGCACCTGCCTTCTGCTACCCCACACCGGAAATGATCCCAGTGGTACTGGGCATTTTTTTATTCGGACCTTGTGACCGACAGGGTGTCGTGTATTCAAGGTCTGACGGTGGCGAAAAACACCCGTTTGGGGGTGTATGAAAGGTGTCATGCGGTGCTGTGGATCTCTTTTTTATTTCAGTGAAATAAAAAGTGTTTCGTTTCGGCGTCGACCTGTTTGTTTGATTCAGGATCTGATGCAGGTTCGGTTTTTATACCGGCAGGCTTTTGATCTTTATTTTACATATCCGCTTTTTTGGAGGTAACTTCCCATGAAAACCATTCCACCGGAAAATGCTTTTTCCTTTGACGACGTCCTTCTGATTCCCAACTACTCCGATGTGCTCCCCAATACGGTGGACTCCACCACACGTCTGACTCGAAATATCACCTTGAATATTCCCCTGGTTAGTGCCGCCATGGACACCGTTACCGAATCTCGCGCCGCCATCAGCATGGCCCGTGAAGGGGGCATCGGGATGATTCATCGCAATATGCCCATTGAGCGCCAGGTGATCGAGGTGAATCGCGTCAAGAAGTCTGAGAGCGGCATGATCATCGACCCGGTGACCGTTCGACCCGATGCCACCATTGCTGACGTGAACAAATTGATGAGCCACTTTCGAATCTCCGGCGTCCCCGTCACCAAAGGGGAGCAGCTGGTGGGTATCGTCACCAACCGTGACCTTCGCTTCGAGACCCGTCTGGATCGCAAGATCTCCGAGGTGATGACCTCTGAGAACCTTGTCACCGTTCCCGAAGGCACCACCCTCGAAGAGTCCAAGGCCCTTTTGCATAAGCACCGCATCGAAAAACTCCTCGTGGTCACCAAAGATGGGAAACTCTCCGGTATCATCACCACCAAAGATATCGAGAAGGTGAAGAAATATCCCAACGCCTGTAAGGACAGCCGTGGCCGTCTGCGTGTAGGGGCTGCCATTGGCGTAGGCGACGATATGATGGAGCGTGCCGCGGCGCTTTTGAAGGCCGATGCCGACGTTCTCTGCATCGATACCTCCCATGGCCACTCCAAGAACGTCATCGATTCTATCATTAAGTTGAAGGCGACCTTCGAGAATGTGGAGATCATCGCTGGAAACGTGGCCACCGCCAAGGGGGCCCAGGCTCTTATCGATGCCGGCGTGGATGCCGTGAAGGTGGGGATCGGTCCCGGTTCCATCTGTACCACCCGTATCGTCTCCGGTTGCGGAGTGCCCCAATTCTCCGCCATCTGCAATTGCAAGGCGGTCTCCGACCGCACCGGCGTGCCCCTTATCGCCGATGGCGGGATTAAGTTCTCCGGCGATATCGCCAAGGCCATCGGGGCCGGGGCGCATAGCGTCATGCTCGGTGGGGTTCTGGCCGGTACCGAGGAGAGCCCCGGAGATACCATCATCTATCAGGGACGCAGCTACAAGGTATATCGTGGCATGGGCTCCTTGGAGGCGATGCAGTCGGGCAGCAAGGACCGCTACTACCTGGGAGAGGAGGAGTCCAACGACAAGCTCGTTCCCGAGGGTATCGTGGGACGCGTCCCCTTTAAGGGGCCCCTGGCGGACAACCTCTTTCAACTCATTGGCGGCCTCAAGGCCGGCATGGGGTATGTGGGTTCACGCACCATCGAAGAGCTTCGTGAGATGGCCCGTTTCGTGCGTATCACGAATGCTGGGCTTCGGGAGAGCCACGCCCATGATGTCATCATCACCGAAGAGGCTCCCAACTATCGCCTCGAATAGGTGATTTTTTTTTAGCACGGCTTTCATGCAGTCGCCAAAGACCCCCTCCCCATTTGGGAGGGGGTCTTTTTTGTTTTTTGGTTGCAAGGCCATGCCAATGGCGATATTCCTGACCCTGTCCTCCCACGGCTGAAAAGTCCGGGGGCGCATCGCCCGGAAAAGGCCGGAAGCCCTATTTTTTTAAAAAAGAGATCTTAAAAAAAAATAGTGACCCCCTTATATCAAAATAATAATTAGAGACCCTTATAATATACGAGCCCATGACCCCATTAATCGACGAACCGCCTGATTTTGTTCACCTGCACGTCCACTCCCAGTACAGCCTCCTGGACGGCGCTATCCGACTGGACCCCCTCCTTGCGCGGACCAAAGAGCATGGTATGCACTCCGTGGCCGTCACCGACCACGGCAGCATGTTCGCGGCCGTGGAGTTTTATGATAAGGCCCACAAGGCAGGCGTGAATCCCATCATCGGGTTTGAGGCGTATATGGCACCCCGGGGGCTGAAACGAAAGGAGGGGTTAGAGGACGGGACCGGTCTGGCTCACCTCGTCCTCCTGGCGGAGAACAACACCGGGTATACCAACTTGTGTAAGCTCGCCTCCATCGCTCAGTTGCAGGGTTTCTACTACAAGCCCCGTATCGACCGGGAGGTGTTGGCCCAGCATACGGAAGGGGTGATCGCCCTCTCCGCCTGCCTGGCAGGGGAGATCCCCAAACTGATCATGCGGGGTAAGGTTAAGGAAGCCGACGATCTGGCCCGTCACTATCAAGGGATCTTTGGGGAAGAGAACTTCTTTTTGGAGGTTCAGGAAAATGGTCTCATCGAGCAGGTCCAGGTCAATGAGGCCCTCTTCGATATGGGTGATCGTCTGGGGATCCCCATGGTGGCCACCAACGACTGCCACTACCTCAACTATGAGGACAACAAGGCCCATGAGGTCCTTCTCTGCGTGCAGACGGGTACCACCATGGACGATCCGAAGCGGTTTAAGTTCGGCACCGACCAGCTCCACTTTAAATCCCGTGAAGAGATGGCCAGGGCCTTTGGCGACACCCCCGAGGTGCTCTCCAATACGGTGGACATTGCCAAGCGCTGCCACGTTGATTTTGATTTCAACACCTACCACTTCCCCCAGTTCGATGCCACCAGTGAGCACAGCACCGATGAGCTCTTCACCATGGAGGCGAGGAAGGGCTTCGATAAGCGCATGGCCGTCATCGAGACCAAACACCCCGAGGTGGATCGGGCGGTCTACGAGGAGCGCCTCGCCTACGAGGTGAAGACCATTATCGATATGGGGTTTCCCGGCTACTTTCTCATCGTGGCCGACTTTATCCGGTACGGTAAAGATAACGATATTCCCGTGGGGCCGGGCAGGGGATCGGCGGCGGGTAGTATCGTCGCCTACTCCATGGGGATCACCGACCTGGATCCCATCGAGCATGGCCTCATCTTCGAGCGATTCTTGAACCCGTCGCGTATCAGTATGCCCGATATCGACGTCGACTTCTGTATCCGTGGCCGGGAGAAGGTCTTTAACTATGTGGTGAATCGGTATGGGGGCGGCGATTACGTGGCCCAGATCATCACCTTCGGCACCTTGAAGCCCAAGGCGGTGATCCGGGACGTGGGGCGGGCCTTAAATATTCCCCTCTCCGAGGTAGATCGCATCGCCAAGTTGGTCCCCGATACCTTAGGGATTAAGCTGGACCAGGCCTTGATCGATGAACCCGAGCTCAAGCAGCTGGTGGAGTCGCGGGCCGACTACACTGAGCTCATCGCTGTCTGTCGGGTCTTGGAGGGTCTCACCCGTCACGCCTCCACCCACGCCGCCGGTGTGGTGGTCTCGGATAAACCCCTCGTGGAGTACCTGCCCCTTTTTAAAGGGAGAAACGGGGAGACCATCACCCAGCTCGACATGAAGCGGGTGGAGCAGATCGGTCTCGTCAAGTTCGACTTTTTGGGCCTTCGCAACCTCACCGTCATCGACGATGCCCTGAAGATGATCGAGATGCAGGGTATCAAGCGTCCCGACATGATCGATATGGATTTTTCCGACAAGCCCACCTTCGATCTCCTCTCCAGCGGAAACACCACCGGGGTTTTCCAGTTGGAGAGCTCGGGGATGAAAGATCTTCTCGTGCGTTTAAAACCCGAGGCCTTTAGTGATATCACGGCCCTGGTGGCCCTCTATCGACCTGGGCCCCTGGATTCGGGTATGGTCGATGCCTACGTCGATCGAAAGCATGGCCGAGAGCCGGTGGAGTACCTCCTGCCGGGCTTGGACGGTATCTTGAAAGAGACCTACGGGGTGATTCTCTATCAGGAGCAGGTGATGAAGATCGCCGGGGTCATCGCCAACTACACCATGGCCGATGCCGATGGCCTGCGAAAGGCCATGGGTAAGAAGATCGCCGCCGCCATGGCCGAGCATCGCACCCTTTTTATGAAGGGGGCCCTGGAGAATAAGCATCCGGCAGAAAAAGCCGGGGCGCTCTTCGATCTCATGGAAAAATTCGGGGGGTACGGCTTCAACAAATCCCATAGCGCCGCCTACGCCCTGGTATGCTTCCAGACCGCCTGGCTGAAGACCCACTTTCCCGTCGAGTTTATGGCGGCCCTTCTCACCAGTGAGATTGGTAACGCCGACGGCATCGTTAAGTTTATCGCCGAGTGCAAGAACAACCATATTGACGTTCTCCCTCCGGATGTCAACGAGAGCCAGGGGGTCTTCTCGGTCCTTGATAGGCGTATTCGCTTTGGTCTCACGGCGGTGAAGGGTGTGGGAGAGGGGCCCATTGAGATAATTTTGGCTGAGCGTAAGGCCCGCGGTCCCTTTGTCAGCCTCTTCGAATTCTGTGAGCGGGTGGACCTTCGAAAGGTGAATAAACGCGTCCTGGATGCCCTCATCAAGGGGGGGGCCTTCGACTTCACCCGGGCCACCCGGAACCAGTTGATGGCGGCCATGGAGGAGGCTCTGGAGCATGGCTCTCGGGTGCAGAAGGAGAAGAACGATCCCCAGCTCAGTCTCTTCGGAGACGTCTCCGGTGGAGGGGCCCGTATCAATGTGCCGGTGCTTCCCGATCTGCCCGAGTGGGAGGAGCGCCATCGTCTCACCCTGGAAAAAGAGGTGCTCGGTTTTTATATCTCCGGTCACCCCTTGCACCACTACGAAGAGATCTTAAACGATTACGCCACCCTCACCGGCCTCACCAAAGAGACCGCCGTGGAGGGCGCCCCGGTGCGTTTTGGGGGTATGGTGACCCTCGTGAAGGTGATCCGCACCAAGAAAGGAGATCAGATGGCCTTTATCTCCATCGAGGATCTCTACAGTGATATCGAGGTGGTGGTCTTCCCCTCGACCTTTGCCGATGTGCGCCATCTCCTGGAATCCGATACCATCGTCATGGTGGAGGGGGTCGCCCAGGTCAAGGAGAACAACGTCACCATCGCCGCAGAACGCCTTGTGCATATCGATGAGGTCATCGGAACCTGGACCGGGGGCATCGCCCTCAATATGGATGCCGGTGAAATTGAGATGGAACTAATTCCCCGGGTGGATGCCGTATTGAAACGCTATCCGGGGCCCAGT
>JABXKT010000074.1 GCA_013619155.1 Desulfobacteraceae bacterium | reverse complement strand
CACTGCCCCCCCCCTAATTCAGACAAAAAATACGGTCACTATGTCAGTTTGGAATAAAAAAAGCCTCCGGCGGCCACGGGCTGTGCCCTTGGAACCCAGGTTCGCGGATCATTCCCTGGCCGGGGCTGTCGGTTTCATGGGAAAAACGTCTATTTTAGCCGTTTGCACTCCAAATATATGGCCGTCACTGTTTACAAAAATTAGAGATACGGCGGGTCCTACCCACCCGAATGACTTAGGGCTCTGACAAAAAATAAGCATCCGAATTTCATAAGAATAGTGCTGTGACTTGTCTTAGAGGAGCGGGGCAAAGCGCAGCGGTCACCCGCTTTCGAGGTGTTTTTGCCTCACGTGGCTTCGCCACCCTCGCCGCCGGAGGCCCATCTTTTCACGTCCACCGTGACCATAGACGGCTTTTTTAAAAGACGAATAGTTACAAAATATACCAGATTCCCCCCAGGGTCAGACACGCTCCCGCCCGAACCCCCCAGGCTTCCGTCTGTTGAGCTAGGATTTAAGAAAATTTTAAGACAATTCCTTAAAAAAAAATCACCATTTAAATTGACAGACACCCCCGCCAATTCTAAAATAATAGAGTCAAGTAGCAGATTGAAGTTTTTAAAATGAGGTATTCATGAACACAGACGACGATCTATTCCCCCCCCCTACCCTGGCCGATGTCCTCCGAGAGATGGACATCGAATTTCTCGTTTCTGGTGAATACGGCATTACCGTGGATGACGCCGTCAATTTCATCGGCAACGACCATTTTCTCTTCCTCGATGTGCGCACCCGGGAAGAGCAAAATCACCTCACCTTTACCTTTGCTCAACACATCCCCTTGCATGAACTTCCCGATCGGGTAGAAGAGCTGCCACGGGACAAATTCATCATCACCTTCTGTGTCTCGGGCTTCCGGGCCGCCATGGCCTACGCCTTCCTCCGCACCCAAGATTTCGATGAGATAAAAGCCCTGAAAGGACGCCTGGATCAACTGGCGGGAGCCATGACCCCGGGACGTTTTTACCGCATGGGTCCTTAAAAAAAACCAAAAAAGGCGCCTCCATAAGGATCATACCAGATCCTTAAGAAGACGCCTTTATCGAACAAGTATCTAAAATAACGAAGGATCAGTGAGCAGAGACCGGTGTCTCTGTCTCGGGAGATGCCGCCATCTCGGGAGACGCCTCGGCACGCGTCAAGACATCCACCACCGAGGCCTCCACCTGGGCCAAGATCTCATCCACCCGGGTATCGGGAAGCCATGAGACACTCCCCGTGCTTACATCATAGATGGCTCCCACTACCTTGGCCTTTCCCTGTTTCACAAGGGTGCGGGTGGAGGGGCTCTTCATGAAGAGATCCTCCACGCCCTGCCAGACATTCGCCTCAATGGCATAGGGGATGATCGCATCACCGTGGATCCCAGGATGATCCGCCATGGCGCGCTTAACGGCGGGGATAATATTGTCCACCAGGGGCGGAATATTGCGTTCCAGCCGATGGCCCTCACCATGCACCGCATGGGTCACGGCGGTGACGGCCCCACACTGGGTATGCCCTAAAACCACCATCAAGGGAGTATTTACGTGGGAGAGGCCATACTCAATGGAACCCACCTCATCGGTATCACAGACGTTACCGGCCACACGAACCACGAAAAGATCCATCACCCCGGCATCGAAGATGAGCTCCACCGGAACCCGGGAGTCCGAACAGGCGATGACCGTGGCGTAGGCATGATCCCCCTGATCTTCAGAGCCCGCCTGGGATAGACGTAAGGCATCTTGGTGGGGATAGGTGGAGGCTCCAGAGACAAATCGGAGGTTGCCTTCCGTAAGCATCGCCTTCACCCCATCGGGACTCGGCTTCACTACTTTAACCGCTTTTACCGGCACCGTTTCGGGTACATCGGAACTGCAACCAGTCTGAAGCAAAAGCATCAGACAACCCGCCAGAACGGCACATGTCGAATATTTCTTCATTTTATTCCCTCGCATAATTAAATATTATTTATAGGGAACATTTCATACCCCGACCCCTTTCACCCGTCAAGGAAAAGTACTCATAGTACTCTTCCCTAAAGTTCTTACCATACATAAATTAAGGGTATTCACCCCGTCTATCTTCATAAATACAAAATTATTTTTAAGGACGTCATAAACAAGATTCTCTAATACCATACGTGTGCCTAAACCCAGATCACCGATAAAAAAGAGGGGGCGTCTATGACCAAAATCAGGGCAAAACAGACCATCGTCATCGACACCGAGGAGCAACCGTCCCCCCTTCTCTTCAGCGGTACGATCACTATCAAAATTTTTCATAAATCCGAACCCGGACCCTTGCGCCTCTTTTTTACTCCCACCTACCATAAAAATTATTTCATTGCCTCTATCCTGGCGTTCAGGCTGGCATCTAAGTATTCAATAAAGAGCTCAGGGGTCTCCACACCATCACCACTGGTCTCAATCAGCATGGCATAGACCCGGTCAAGCAAATCGAAGCCGATGGTATTGCTTAAGCGAAAAGGCCCCATAGGTCCACCAAGACCCAGGCAACACAGGGCGATAAAATCCTTCTGAGTGGCAACCCCCTCATGGAAGAGCCGGTACGCTTCATTCATCAAGGCAAGGAGAATACGATTAACGCCCCGCTCCTCGACGGCCTTCACCTGCACCGGCTCCTTGCCCATGGCCTGACAAAATGCCATGCTGGACGCCAGGGTGGCCGACGTGGTGATAAGACCCGGAATCACCTCCACAAATTTTATCGCCGAGGCCGGGGCGAAAAAATAGAGCCCCACAAAGCGATGGGGACGTGCCGTCACGGCTAACTCCATGATGGGGATCGAGGTGGTGGTAGAGGCGAAGATACATTCAGGCTTGCAGATGACATCCAGGTCTTTAAAGAGTATCCGCTTCATCTCAAGGCTTTCACTAATCGCCTCGACCACAAAATCCACCTCATCAAAATCTTCATAGAGATCCGTCGCCAAAATACGGGCGAGGGTATTCTCTTTTTCTATCTCATCCACCTCACCTCTGGCGACCGATCGGGAGAGAAGCATCTCAATGGTCTCCTTGCCTTTATCGGCACGCTCCTGGTCCACCTCCTTCATCGTGACATCCATTCCACTGCGCGCACAGCACAGAGCAATCTCTGCCCCCATCATCCCAGCCCCCACAACTCCAATTCGTTTGACGTTATTCATATTTTCCATCCTCTCCCAGGTGCTATATATGGTTACAGTGTTCATCTGTTAGACCCAAAGCTAAACCTAACGTTAACGTAATTTCTAGTCATCGACGCGTCAAGAGATAATGTACGCCAAGACAAACAAGGTTTTTTCGTCAGAACTTATGCCTAAGGCACGCGTCTCTCCCCAAGAATTTTAAGTCATCGATAAATAAACCTGTTTTTCAAAAGAGACCCCATAAAGTCAAGGCGCAACGCCCCCATGTATTCATGATGCGCCCAACAATTTAAGGGGGTCCGAAATCCTAAGGCCTTGTTTAGCGAGTACCCCATGGGGACTCTCTTCATACAAATCCACTCATTTTCTTTACCCGTGTGCCCTTTAGCGAAAAATCCAGCCCATCTCCAGGGCCAAGCCGTGGGGAAGAAGCATGACCTCTTTAGAGAAGTCGAGGCCTTGGGTTTCAATATGGCCCCGTATGGCCATGGAGAATTGATGGGACGCCATGACAACAGTAGGAAGGTATACGGGCGCATCTTCTTTAAAATCAGAGCTTTGAGCCGCACAACAGTAGAGGGGATGCGAAGAGACAAAATGCGTGCGGCACACCATAGGCCTCACGGGATAAATGCTGCACAAGCCGTCCACCAGCAGGGGACAGCAATGATCGTAATCGGAAAATTCGGCCCACTCATCTCCGACAGATAGGGGATATCGCCCCGGCCTGGATGCATCCCAGGCGTGCCATTTTTCCATGCGCTGGCGAAGCGCATCCACCGCATCTTGGGACAAGGTCCGCCGCACATATTGGGCCAGGGTGTGGATCTCTATAAGAGAGACCAGGATATGATACCGGCAGCAGTGACAACAGCCCCCATGACAGGTGACGACAATACCCTCTTCGCACCGCAAACGCCCCAGTTCCCATGCCGTCGCTTCGTCTACACGCGTGTAGAGGGCATGGATAAAATTTTCTTGAGATGTCACCTGGATATGGGCTCCAAAGAGCCCGGAGCATCTCCCCGGACGGCTCATCTCCATGGAATTCTCCATCTTCTTTTTTTCACATGAGTATTAAAAATAGCCGCATCATCAGGCACCGAACGAAGGCTCTCATGTCGGCCTCCCGATCCGGTTTTACAGCGATAAAAGGGCCTTTTTTTGCTTATGGTCGATCACAATCTATCTTCACAGCAGACGTGCCTTGGATTCGCGAGATAAAGCGTCGCACAGGTGCGAACCCTTTACGAATAAATGACGAGGAACCATTGATATGATCATGAACAAGGAAGGAAAACCCAAGGATATGCACGCGTCGGCGGCATCAAAAAAAGAAGGAAGGGGGGGTGAGAAAAAACGCTAAGCACCTTCATTCTGTGGTAAAAAAATAGCGTTTTCCCCATCGTCTGGCCTCTGCCAGGAGACACTTGGGGCCACTATTTTTTCACCACACGTAGAAATTAAATAATTCTCAATATAAGATACTAACATTTTTCTATTATAGAGATTTTTTATCCTTTGTCAAACAGGGGAACAGCCCCCCTTTCTCGGGGTTGAAAATAGGATCCGGAAGGGTCTCTTCGGTGGTAAAGGTCACATCTCGCTTAAGAAAGGGGCAAAAAAAGGTGAGGCGAATGGCGGCCAGACGAAGCCCAAATCGGTTCTTATTTCCTTTCCCATACCGGGGATCTCCCATCACAGGGTGGCCGATCAGCTCGAAATGACGACGAATCTGATGCATACGACCGGTATGGAGCCTAACGAGAACCGTGGAGGTCTCTCTTTCAGAGGCGATGCCTTCGATGACAAATTCGGTCTTTGCCGCCTTTCCATCGAGGGGCCCCTCGATAAAGCCCTCGACATCGGTGTCGCTAATATCGCCGAGAAGCTCCGCGCGATAAATTTTTTCGATACGACTCTCACGAAAAAGGGCGGAGAGAGCCGCCGCACTCTTTTTCCCATGGGCAAGAATCACCAGGCCTGCGGTTTCACGATCGAGGCGATGAACGGGATGAATATGGCGCGTTCCGGCAAAGTGAAGCTCCGCTTTCCGTTCCAGGGAAAAATGATCGCCATAGAGAGTGCCCTGGGTGAGGAGTCCGGCCGGCTTAAACCAGACACTATAATGCTCCCCATCTTTGAGACACCAGGCCTCAGGCGGTGTGGAGACAAGAAGGGCCTCATCATAATATATTTCAAGGGTCTCTCCGGGATGAACCATCCGCTTGGCATGACGGATACGACGTCTCTTTTTACCTTGACGGAGCCACACGGCCCCTTGCTTCATCGCCAACTTAACACGGCCTCGGGAAAGGGCCGTCATGGCCATTAAGCGGGCCCCCGCTTCTACCGGTACCCCGAGAATCGTATCACGGTGCCGCCACTTTTTTTTATTTTCATCCATACAATCCATCCACATTACTCGAAAACTTTTATCTGGTGCGGACTATCCACCACCAATTCTGGGCGTTTATGAAACCCGATACGCACCTTCGTCAAACAAATACGGGTATCATCTTTGAGGCGCTTTATCCCCTTAGCCGTATAGACGCGAACGGATCGGCCATCGCCATACCACAACCATCCGCCTCGGTAGAGGCCACACACGCGTGCCACCACCTCACTGATCCGGTGAGAATCACGCAGATCAAGGGATCTATCCACCCCAAGATAATGGGCATCGGGATCTGTCTCCCCCCGTTTCACCACATTCCCCACGGCCGTTACCTCACGAAGCCCATGATAATCATGCAATCGTTTCACCGTCACATCGACCACCCAACCGGGTTCCAGGGACCCTCCCACCGTGTAGAGATGGATGGCCCTGCCCTGGGGCGCCTTAACCACAGCATGGGATCCCGCCTTGTATACCACAACAACGCCGGTGATGCGATAGTTGGCCGGCCCCACGGGCAGATTGTAGAGGTCGCTGATGCGCACGTCTGCCGGAGGCGGATCGGAATCCTGGGACTCAACGCCTGACCCGATACTGGCCGTAAAGGGGGCCACGGTAAAATCGGCATAGATGGGGAGGTGATCGGAATACCCGGCTCCCAGGTGCCGGCCCCGTCCCTTCTTGGCGCGCTGCCAGCGATAAATTTTTCCCTCATGAAAGAGAGACTCTGGGGCGTAACGCCCAAAGGAGCCATCCACATAACTGATCCCTTTCGCATCGTAGAGCGCCCCGGGCAGTAAAATATGATCGAGACTCCCCCGTCTACCAAAAAAAATATGGCTCCAGCGCTCCCCTGGCGAGCGCTCCATCCAGAGATTGTAATGGGTGCCCTGCCCCTTTATTAAGCCCTCTTCGGTGGTCATGGCGTTTTCGTACAGAGTGACAAGCAGATGGTTAATTCCGGTCCGGCCCCGGGTATCATTCATTCGGGGGTCATCATAAAAACGCTGCCACTCATTGTAATCGGAGTTGAAATCCCCGGCCAAAATATAGTCGGTATGGGGGGGCAAGGTGGCGATATCGGCGGCCAGGGCCTTGGCATAGGGCAATCGCTGACTCTCCGGGCCCTGTCTCGATTTCCAGTGATTGGCATAAACCATAAGCGGCATACCAGAAATATCGAGGGTCACCCGTAAGATGGAACGACGGGACGCGCCCGTCATCACCTCATGGACCGAGACCACAGGAAAGCTGGAGATCACCGCGCAGCGCACCGTGGTCGGATGCTGTGAAATGGCGCCATGACCCATGGGATGCCCCCGTTCCTTTAAAACACCCTGAAGTCGATCCAAGGCATCCGGGGTCTCCACCTCGGAGAGCACGGCAATCTGAGCCTTCGCCCCTGCGATCACCGATGCGATATGGGTGAGCTTCACACGCATCATCGCCGCATCCCAGCCGGCATCTGTGTGGGGAATATAGGCGCTATACTCGGTACCGTTACGGGTCAGATCAAAAAGATTTTCGACGTTATAAGCGATCAGGCGAAATGGAGGCTGTGCCGTCATTATTTTCAATGGGGACTGGGCCGCCATTATTTCCAATGGAGGCTGGGCCGTCATTATTTTCAATGGAGGCTGGGCCGCCATGGAAAATGAGGCCGGCACAAAAATGGAGGCGCCCCCGCCAAGAAGAAGAAGGAGGCATATAAATAAAAACCGGCGCCATAACACTCTCTTATCAACCATAGGCAGGCCCCTCCTTAAGGTGGGCATCCGGGTGGTGATCTCTTAAAATAGAGGCGTGGCAAAAAAGCCGTCTATGGTCAAAGGGGGCCTAAAAAGCTGAGCCTCCGGCGGCCAGGGACAGGGCCCCTGAACCCCAGGTATGTGAGCATGACGAACCAAAGGCCCGTCATGCTCACGATAAAAATCTGTGTGGTAACCCCCGTTTATAAAAACTGGCAAAAGAGTGGCTCCCGGCAGGGCCGGGCGTGTCGATTTAATGGGAAAAACGTCTATTTTAGCCGTTTGCACTCCAAATATATGGCCGTCACTATTTACAAAGATTAGAGATACGGCGGGTCCTACCCACCCAAATTACTTAGGGCTCTGACAAAAAATAAGCATCCGAATTTCATAAGAATAGCGCTGTGATTTGTCTTAGAGGAGAGGGGCAAAGCGCCGCGGTCAAGCGCTTTCGAGGTGTTTTTGCCTCATGTGGCTTCGCCACCCTCGCCAACCGAGGCATCGCTTTTTTGTCCGTTTTTCCTCGCACCGCCCCGTCATCACGACAAGGAGCAAAGGGGATCCGGGGCCTCGTCCCGTTCATCCCGGACCCTCGTGTACATGGAGTAAAAAACGGTATCAAACATCGCACGAATCAATGCATCCGCTGAAATCGGCGGATGCTCTTCATTTAGGCTCAAGGCAAATAGTGCGACCCGTTCGTATCGCACCTTATGCCCATAAAGGGCCTGAAGAAAACGAATCGCCGCCATAATGCGGCGCCCCTCCCCGTGACTTTTCCCCTCTCTTTTCTCCCAGGTGAGAATCAAGCCCGCCACCTGAGCGGCGGTGGCGTACTTCAGGGCACGGCCACTCTTCTCCCCTAAAAAAAAGGCCTGCCCCTCCACGAAACGGGCGATATATGTCTCAAGCCCTTTTCGACAAAAATCGACCTCCCCTTTAAGCCCCATGCGATGATCGGGGGAGAGGACCATATGAGAGTCGGAGAGGGCCGTTGCATACTCGCTCAATTTATCCGCCAACTCTCCGGCGGCTTTTTCAAAATAGAGACGGGTAAGGCGTGCGTACAATCCAGGTTCCGGATGGTCGCCGGCGGCTGTGAGGGTGAGCGATGCCTCGGAAATCAAGGGCGCCGAAGCCTCAAAAAGATCCCGGCCGGTCACCACCTTAAAGATCAGGGCCATGGTGGCATACCAGTCCTGAAGTTTAAAAATACGAGCCACATCACCTAAATGTCTCTGGATCACCGCATTGGAAAACAGAGCGCTCGGGGTAATATACAAGGGGTCCCCTCCCAAAAGAGGCTGTCCCATCGTCGCCTTCGCCCCCGGAACGAGGCAGGCGGCACGCTCCACATCAATCACGCCCATATGAACCCCAGGGGCGTCGGCGATGGATAAGGGGGAGTGTTCCAGATTTCCCGAAATAAATAGGGTATCGGGATTGATGTCTCGTATGGCGACGAAACGCTCGCCGAGATCCGCCAGGAGCTCCAGAAGAGGGGCCACAATACCTTGCATCATACGCCGGTGTGCCGCCCTGTCCGCCTCGGTCAACGGTGAAAAGGGATGAATATCATGGATCACCTGACGTAAAAAATAGGCGCTGGAGACATCCATAAAAAAGGCAAAGGAGTCACAAATCATCAGGTACTTCTGATCCATATGATCCAGTGAGAGGCGGCCCATATGGGCCAGCTCAATCTCAGACGGGGAGAGGGAGGCGTTCTTGGTGGGAATGAAAAGATTCATCATCACAGTCACATGGGGAACTGCGCTCGCCACGGGTAAGAGGCGTTCGGCAAGGGAGTGCCGATCCGTCAGCGCCTGGCTGTATACCGCATAATCGGTCACGGGGTTGGGGGGAATTTTCACCACGATACAGCCATCATAGATCACAAACCAGACAAAACGATGCGGGGCCGTCGCCCCACCCAGGGGACCAATGGTCATCTCCCGCGTATGCCACTGTCCATCCACCATGACACCCAGCTCATACATTCGGCCACCCACGGTCAGGGATGGGCCAAGGGGATCAAAACGAATGGGCACATCAACGCCCCCCCCAAGTTGGGCCCGATAAATATCCAGAAAATGGGCCACCACATCCTCTTCACGGTAATGATAAGATAGCTCCTCCTCATCATCATCGGCCGGATTCAAGAGGGTATCCACTAAAAAAGCCGAGGAATGGTCCCTTTGGGGCGAAGAAAAAACAGCCCAGACGGGAAGAAGGATCAGACCTCCCACAAAAAAAAGAGCCATCCCCCCTTCTGTGACCGGCGCATCACTATAAATAACCAGGATAAAAAAGGTGATCGCTTCGGCGATAGCCCGCAACCAGTAATCCATCATATGCCCAAAGACATTGAGCCTTTCAGGGAAAAAAGAGAGGGCTACTAAGAAAAATAGAGAAAAAGAGAAAATACGTTTAAAGACATTCATGGTGGTATCCGCACTGAAGTGTGGGAAAAATGGCGCCTCAAAAAGAGATGGACGCATCTACTACCAATAGAGATATCACCTAAAAGTTGCATTCACCGCTTTGTGTCATGGCCAAAATTCTACTATTACGAGTATTTATGATGTGTTCTACTGGTCATAAAAGTTATGGCCGCCGAAAATGCAAAAATTGGCTCACCCTTCGGGAACAACTTTTAGGTATCATATAAAAGAGATTGGCACTGGGTGCATACGATGCACCTTGATAGAACCGTGTAACAGAGTCAAGCGGGGTTTAAATTATGTAACAGAATCCCCCAAAAGCAGCAAGTCATTGGTATATTCATAAATCTGACTGCCATCGCCACTTTCATGCCTCCAGCACTTCTCTCCCATCCCATGGGGAGTAATCCCCGACACCCATGGGACAATACCCCATACATTTGAGATTTTTACTCCATAGACCGATATCATCTTATCGCATATATTAAGTGTAAAGTAATTCCCCTCGTCAACAGCACTCCCCCCGATAGAACGGGTGAACTTTCCCAGAGTTCACCCGTTTTTTTTTGTCATCTCTGCCGTCTCTTTGGACAGAGGCCTCTCATCCTGGAATAACCGCATCCGATGTCGGGATTCGAAAGGAGACCTCCACACGATCCATCCCCATGGCCTCCTGGCGGGTTCGAATAGAGAAAGCATCCGAAGAGATCCCCGCATCTAAAAATTCCCGGGCGACATTGGCCGCCCGCTCAGCGCTTAAGACAAAATGTGTCGGGGCCGTGGAGAGACCGGTATATCCGGTCACCACCACCACAGGACGATAGGATTTCAAGACACCGGCCACACGGCGAAGGGTGTCACGATACTCACCGGATACCCGGCTTCCCCCCTCAGAAAAAATCACCGGCAGCTCCAAGTGAACCACCAGCTCCGAGGTGCCCTTATCCACGGTCAACCATGAGGCCATATCGCTTCTGTTGATCTCGGTGGCAAGGTCTGCGTGAAGAGTTCGGCGCTTCTTTTTTATATAAAAACGGGGATCAGAGACTTGGCCCTGACGCTCCAGGACCGCCATCATAGTGCCTTTAAGCCAGGTCGGCAGCTCTCCGTGGCTGGAATCCGAGATGATCTGAATCATCTCGGAAAATTCTCGCTTATGCTCAAAAAGCACCTCTTCCAACATGGCAATACGCACCATGGACCGGCGGGTATCTCTACCCTCCACGGAGAGTACCACCAGATGTTCTTTAGCATCCAAGAGCCGTTCCGAGACCTCTTCGACGGCCTTTGCCACCAGTGCAATGGACTCTGCATCTGGACGCAAGCCATCCGGGCCATAGCCGTTGATGTCGCCGGCCCACACAGACGGGCAAAAAAAACCCATCATGATCAGCCCCCAAAAAACACCCCGCATCTTCGATATAAATAATCGTCCCATAACCTTCCCTGGTCAATCAACGTTATTTTAACCCCATACCCGTCGCATCCTTGCAACGGCAATCCAATGGGTATCCACGCCACACATGTCACCATGAATTCATCTAAAATGAAGCCCACGGTTCACTATCAACCTATCGCCTATTTCTAAAAAATCTGAAGCAGAAGAATAAAAAAGGCGCCCCGAGGGCGCCCCAAAATACAACCTGAATATGAGATACCCCTTAAAAGAGAGGGGACAAAAGACGGCCAACCCGACACACCGCAGAGAAGTGCTTAATTCTAAAGAATTAAAGAGACGATCACTTCACACATACCGCGAGGGGCCAAGCCCATACACGACGAATGACCGATCCACGGCCCTAGGCCGGGACGGCCCCCGATTTTCGTGCCACAAAGCCCAGGGTGTTTAAACCCGTGGCCGACGAGGTACCCGCCTTCTGAGCCAGATACGCAGATCCCAAGGTCTGGATATGCCCGTCCACACTGTCAAAATAATTAAAGTGCGCCTGCTCTTCATCGATAATCGTATCAAAGAGCTTTGCACTGAGGCTGTCTCCGCACTTCTGGCACGTCGTAAGAAAGGCATTGTATGCCACGAGGGCATCATCTTCTAACTCACCATTAAACCCAAAGATAGCCGTCACCTCCTGCCCCTTGGTAACGGTGGCAAAAGGCGTTGCCGTAGGTTCCCCACCGAGTTCCTTGATACGCTCGGCAAACATCTCGGCATGGCGCATCTCGTCGATGGCGATGAGCTTAATCTGAGCGGCAAGCTCTCCAAAGTCCTTATCATCCAAATGGTAGTGCTGGTTCATATACTGGCCGATGGCATGCAGCTCCATGGCTCTGGCCTGATCCAACACCTCAATCACCTTTAACCTCTTCTCTTCCTTCGATGGTCCTGTCATGGGCCGTTCCCTCTCTTCAATTTTAAGTGTCTATCCAAAATGGTTTGGAAAGCAAATTGCCGGCATGCTATACGTCAAACGGTCACTACCTCGACGTGACGGACATCTATAATCGCTTGGGGTTTAAGAAAAGATCTCTTGCATACGGTGGGCGGGGGGAGGCGTTCAACGCCCTTCTCATCCAAAGATCTGTCATGAGATATGGATAACAGAATAAAAACCCTGGCTTTTCAAGTCAAGCCCTGCCGTCATGTTTAAAGGAAAATACCACCGGAGATCCCCCCACGAAAGCGTTCTGGATAGAGGCTCTCTATCTCATATATTTTTTTTAAAAAAAATTAGTGGGGTCACTATTTTCACAAGGCGCTTAATAGCAATGCCCACCATCGATGAAAGGGGTGTAGAAAAATAGGCGCATAAAGAAGAAAGTGGCCCAAAATCAAGCCGAATAAAAAATGGATGGGCCGCTCCACCGAGGCCGCCACAAAATCGCACACTATTTTCATCCAAAGGAGTAACAGGTCATGAAATGCCTGGTGTCAGAAAATGCCGACCTTCTCTTCTCCCATCTACGGGAACTCGTGGCCATCCCGTCGGTATTCACCCGGCCCGATGATGTAAAAAAGGCGATGAATTACTGTAAAACGGCGTTCAAATCGACGCTTCCTGGCTACACCTTCCATGAAGATGAGGGTCAGAACCTTATAGGGATTCCCGACACCCTGAATATAGAAAAACCCCTCCTCTACCTCAGTGCCCATGTGGACACAGTGGGTGCCAGGCCCGAAGAGTGGGATGCCCCCTTTACCCCTTTCACCCCCTTCGAGACCGATGAGGAGTTGGTGGGCCGAGGGGTCAGTGACTGCAAAGCCGGAGTCGCCTTCCAGCTCTTCGTGGCCGCACTTTCTCAAAAAAAAGCCATCGCCCTTGAAAATATCATCTTCACCCTCACCTTCAAAGAGGAGGGTGCTGGGAATAAAAGTGCCGTACATATCGGGCACGCCATGGGCCATGATCTCCCTTTAAGTAAGGCCCAGACCCTTCTTATCGTCCTGGAAAATACCGTCACCACAGGCCCCTGCCCCTCCCTGGGGCTCTATACCGCAGAAAAAGGCAACTTCGTCATCGAGGTCACCGGTTCCCTTTCTGAACTCCAGGCATCCCTAACCCAACTCAGCCGCTGGAATCCCATCTGCATCCATCCCGAAGGGGAACCGGATACCTGGCACGAGCCTCTCATTCAGAAAGGGGGACATGCCTGCTCCATCCCCCGGAATAAAAACCGTCTCACCGAGGCGATCCTGAGCGCCTCGGCCACAGATGCTCTAGCCGCCGGAGACCCCTCCAGTTTCGGAGTCATCCCCACGATAATCAAACGGGGAAAAAATAGCCGGCCCCTCGCCCATACCCTAATTCTCAGCAATCGATCCTTTGACAGCCTCACATCCATCCAGAGACAACTCGGCGGCATCGCCTACCGGGAGCTCAAGGCGTTTGCCATATCACCCGGCATGGATATACGCGATCAATTTAAGGGCTCCATCTTCGAAAAGGCCATAGAGTCTCTTGTATCGCCGCCCCTAGCCGTAATGCTGGATCACAACACCGGAATCTCCGATGCCTCCACCATCATCAACACCCTGGACCTCGACCTCTCCGGACGCATCTTCCCCGTGGTGATGGGCCCGGGTACCCGCTCCCAACGACACACCACGCCCCAGAGGCTCACCCATGGAAAGAATGAGACCTTTGACAAAAAAAGCGGCCTCGATGCCACAAGCACCCTCTTTCAAATACTCCAAACCCTTAATTTTATAAAAAAATCAGGCGACAGATAAAAAACAGGTCTCCGGCGGGTCGCTTTTTTTCTCAAAAAAACGCCGGGGGCAGGCTTTCGCCGCATTGCCGTCTATGCTTAAAGTGAGTGTGAAAAACTGAGCCTCCGGCGGCAAGGTGTGCCACCTTGAAAGCGGGTAGCGTATGCGCTTCACCCCTCGTGCCTCAGGGCAAATCACATACGCCTTTGATTCTTCGCTTAAACCCAAAGTGGTTTGAGAAGAGTTGTTTATCAACCGTTTCAAAAGGGTGGCTCCCGAAAGGGCTGCCAGAGGCGAAACGTCTGCCGCACTCCCTCCGGCGGCGAGGCCACGGAAGGCAAATCACAACGGTATTCTTATGAAATGATGTGTATCTGTTTTTTGCCAGAGCCCTTACCTGTTTGTCACGCCCAGCTCATAAAAATTAACAAAATTGAGGCCCCATAAGGGCCGCCAGCGGCCAAGGCGCCCTCTCATTTCTCGAAAAAAATGTGCCGATAAATAGCCATATATATGATAGAATGGTACATTGATGGATAGGGAAATCCCAAAAGCGCCCCACCACGGGCCAATCGGCCCCCTTTCCTCCCTCTCATCACTTCTTGCCGTGAGCCCCTCGGCCACCAATCACCATAAAACCCAAGATAAGAGGCATCTATGACTCCCTTTCGTCATTTACTCTCTCTTTTTATCCTGTCGTTTTTTCTTTATGGCGGCTCGGTATCGGCCACCAGTGTTATCCCTATAAGCCTATCTCAACTCACAGAAAAAGCCGACACCATCGTCACCGGCATCGTTATAGAGACCCATGCCTACTGGAATGAGGGGCGCATCTACACCGACACGGCCATCGAGACCATGGAGTTTTTCAAACACCCCACCCCAGACCAACCACCGGTCATTCCGATAACGAGTCTGGGGGGCCAGATCGGAGAGAGACGCATGGTAGTCCACGGGGTACCCCGGATGATCCCCGGAGAAGAGGTCCTTCTCTTTCTCATGAAGCAGGGCGAGACCTACACCATCTACGGCCTCCATTACGGCCTCTGCCGCATCTACATCGACCCGGAAAGCGCCAGCCAGAGAATCACGGGCCCCCTCTTCTACGCCCGGACCACCCAAAGCCTCTCCACCCAATCGTTACGTCTCAATCCCTTACCTCCCCACGGTGAAAGGCTGGAGATCTTTTTTCAACGTATCCGCAACCTGACGTCACCGCCTGTAGCCACCGACGAAAAGGAGGGCCCACGCCCATGAAACCCTCCCCCAGTAAGATCCTGGCGGCCCTTCTCCTACTCCTCTTCAGTCCCAGCCTCCTTCATGCCTGGTGCTGGATCCGCGATACGGGCAATACCTCTGTGGGATGCGCCCCCTCCTTGATAAAAAGCACCTGCTGCGACGGAAACCTGCGGCTATGGCCCAACGGGATCCTCCCCTACCATATCTCCACCACCACAGCCCCCACCCTTATCCCCCTCATACAATCGGGCATCAATACCTGGAACAACGTCGAGATGAGTACCTTCACCTCTAGCTATCAGGGAACATCCGCAGCCGTCATAGGGGCCAACGACGGCATCAACCTCGTGGCCATCAACCCCAACTTTAACCCTCTCCTGATAGGACAGGGGATTCTGGCCATCAGTACCACCACGGAGTTAGGCGCCAATACGACGAACTACCGGGCCGTTGAATCCGATATCGAATTTAACGGGGTCGAACACATCTGGGGCGACGGAACGGGACTAACCATCGATACCATCTCCGTTGTCGCCCATGAGGCCGGACACAACATCGGCCTCAATCATGCCGGGGTCACCTGTCAAAGCGAAGGCTCCGAAGGGTGCGGGCCCGATTTTCCCGATGCGACCATGTACTGGAACTTGGGTACGGCCAACAAGGGGAGTCTCGAACTCGACGACGTCGCCGCCCTGATTTACGGCTATCCGAAGAGTACCTTCACCGTGAAGGTGGTCAATGCCATCGGCACGCCCATTCCAGGGGCCACCGTGACACTCCTCGATGCCGCTGCCCCGGTCAATGGCACCACCCCCGAGGAGGGGGGCCGGGTTTATGGCGACGTCACCAACCCCCTCACCCTCGTGGGCGAAAAGGCACCCAACAACGCCATTTATGTCAACCAGACCCCTTTTAACCTCACCAATGCCCTAGGGTTCACCAATGCCATTTTCCCCACCCACCGAAACATACGCCTTCGGGCCTCCTTCGGCGGAGTCACCCAGACCGTACCCCATACCCTCATCGACGGCGTCTCCACCCTTACAATCACCGTTGCCACCTCCCAGACGGACCTGGTCGGCCCCCTCCTCTCCATCACCAGTCACAATTCAGGGGATGCGGTCAATACAAGTCCCCTTCTCCTGAAGGGCACCGCCACCGATGCCGGCCGCGGCGACTCGGGTATTCAGCAGGTAACGGTCGATGGCACGCAGGCCGCTGGGGGAACTACCACGGGAGCCGGCACCGCATCATGGAGCGCCTCTGTCCCCCTCACCACGGGCACCAATACCCTCACCGTCTCGACACGAGATAACGCACCCACGCCCAATATCACCACGCAATCACTCTTGATTATCTATGATACCGATCCCCCATTCATCTCCGTGCGCAGTCCCATCCCCAATGGCACCGCCGCCACCATCAACGACGTCATATCGGTGCAGTTCTCCGAACCCATGGATGCGAGCACCCTCACCCCCCTCACCTTTATCAGCAATGATGGCCTCTCCGGAGCCATCACCTACGATGCGGCCAGTCGCTCCGCCTCCTTTAC
>JABXKT010000073.1 GCA_013619155.1 Desulfobacteraceae bacterium | reverse complement strand
TCGCAGTATACACCCCCCAACGCGGCACTGTGGAGCGATAGCCCGAAGCGATGCCCCAATAAATCAGACGATCCTAATTTTTATATTTCTGATTTTATATTTTCTGAATCTTCCAAAGATCTTGAATTGCTAAGGAGAGATAAAAAATGTCCAAGTTTGTATGTTCTGTATGCGGTTATGTCCATGAAGGTGAAAACGCCCCCGAAAAATGCCCCCAGTGCTCTGCTCCGGCCTCAAAATTCAAGGCACCGGCAGAAGGTCCCCTGGCGTGGGCCGATGAGCATGTCGTCGGTGTAGCCGAAGGCGTCGATGCCGAAATCGTGGAGGGCCTCCGCGCTAACTTCACAGGCGAGTGCACCGAAGTCGGCATGTACCTTGCCATGAGCCGCCAGGCAGACCGCGAAGGCTTCCCCGAGGTGGCCGAAGCCTACAAGCGTATCGCCTTTGAGGAGGCCGAGCACGCGGCCAAGTTCGCCGAACTCCTCGGCGAAGTGGTCTCAGGCGACACAAAAACCAACTTGAAGGTACGCGTCGCCGCCGAACACGGGGCTTGCCAGGGTAAAAAAGATCTGGCCACCCGTGCCAAGCAGCTGAACTTAGACGCCATCCATGACACCGTCCATGAGATGTGCAAAGACGAAGCACGCCACGGAATGGCCTTTGCCGGTCTCCTGAAGCGCTACTTCGGCGAATAAGCCGCGCCTCGTCTCTGTCTGTCGATCCTTAACAGACACCCCTAAGGCCATCGGCACCCCATGGAAATGACCGGGAAACGGTACCCCTTAATATATCCGTTTCCCCATCGATCTGCCGAAGGTAGGTGAGGCTTTCTGGCCTCACCTAAAAATAGAAAGAGGGACTGCGGATTCCCCCCCCGCAGCCCCTCCCATTTTTAAGGCCCCTTTAAGAACCGTCCATCTGCCGGTTCGGACCTATACAAGCTAAAAAAGTTGCAAGCGTCCTTTGGCCGAATATGCAAGGCGCCGGACATGCAGCTGTCGTATTTTGGCCATGACACAAAGCGGTGAATACAACTTTTAGCTACAAAACAAAGCCTTTGATACACACGTGGAGGTAAGCCCATGATATGTGCCCCCGTCGTCGAACTCTCCGAATGCATCCTCTGTGAAATGTGCACCGACCTCTGCCCCAGCGTCTTTACCATGAATGAAAATGGGTACGTCCAGGTGGAGCCCCTAAATGTCTACCCCACAGAGGAGGTGGATGAGGTCATTAAAAACTGTCCCGTGGACTGCATCCAGTGGGAAGATGTGCTGTAAGCGCCCCTTTAAAAAAATGAGGGGGGGCGGTACATGGCATCGGCTCTGGAGCGTTTACAAACCCTTGGCTATCCCTTTGTCAGGGTTCAGAGCGCTTCTGAGCCTCCGGCAGCCAGGGAATTTTTTGCCTAAGCGGCTTTGCCGCCCCTGGACCCCAGGTTTGTGAATGTGACGGGCTGCGCCCAGAGGTGCCAAAACCCCTTAAAAACTCACATTTGATGCGTATCATTTTTTGATAATTTTCTTTTTAAAACCTGTTTATCAAGCCCAATCTTTTAAATCAGGTAAAAGTTTGGCCCCCGGCAGGGCCAACCGAGGCCACGCTTTAGCCGCATTTTTTTTAAACGCTGAATCGTGACGCCTATCTCTTCCCCATCCTTAAAAACGGTCAACACTCAAAAAATAGTCATATTTTTATTGCGTTTCTTTTCCTTCCGGGCGTAGAAATCAAACATACATTTTTATCCCTTGATTCTTACCATTCCCGGAGGTTTACCCCATGTCTGTCTTCGATCTCATCGACATCCTCGCCCTTCGTCAAGCCACCGACCAGTGCATTCAATGTGAAACGTGCCTAGATGTCTGTTGTACAAGCAACACCGCCGATGGTCCCGCCATGACTCCCATGGATCGCCTGGCCATCATCGGCCGAACCTTAGCGGGAAACGCCCCCCTGCCCGATGAGGTAAAGGCCATCTACTATTGCACCGAATGCGGACGATGTGACACGGTCTGCCCCCAGGAGATCCCTATCTCCGAGACCATCGCCGATGGCAAGGTAGCCCTTGTCAATAAAGGGTTTGGCCCCTTGGAAAAACATGAGAAGATGATTAAGGCGATCTTAAAAAATCGCAATGCCGTGGGCAAACCCTCCGAAGAACGTCTGGCATGGATCCCCGATCACCTAAAGGCGAAGGTTCAGTTCGAGGAGGCCGAAGGGGATACCCTCTTCTACGTGGGGTGCCTCTCCTCGTATATGGACAAGGCCACCGCTGCGGCCTCCTTAGAGATCCTCATGGCCGCAGGCGAACCGGTAAAACTCCTGAGGGACGAGTACTGTTGCGGTATCTACCCCTACAACGCCGGAAAATGGGAGGAGGCGGAAGCCATCTTCACGGAAATGGCCGAAACCTTTAAACGATGCGGGATCAAACGCATCATCGTCCCCTGTGCCGGCTGTCACCGCACCTTCTCCCACTACTACCCACGGCTCCTCAAAGGGTTCGACATCAAGGTGGTCCACATCGCCGAGGTCATTAAAGAGCTTTTAGAGACCCATCGCATCACCTTAAACCCTTCGGCCCAGTCCCTCACCATCCACGATGCCTGCAAAATGGGCCGTAAATACGGGCTCTACGACACGCCCCGAGAGATCCTCACCGCATGCGGCGCCACCCTCTCCGAGCTTCCCCACAACCGGGATGACGCCCTCTGCTGCGGCTCCGGTGCCGGAGTCCGATCCTTAGATGCCCCCCTCTCCATGAAAATCGCAGGAGAGGTCCTGAAAACGGCCGAGACAGAGACCATCGTCTCCACCTGCCCTTTTTGTATTTTTAACATGAACTACACGGCACGAAAAACAGACGCCGGAAAAAAAGCGGTGCATATTGCCACCCTGGTGCGATCCGTCATGGTGGAGCGCTAAAAGCCCCGCCCCTTATGACTCTGGCAAAAAACAGATAAACAGATTTCATAAAAATGCCGCTGCGCTTTACCCTAAGAGTGGGACAAAGCGCGAGCCTCCGGCGGCCCCTGCCGAGAACCAACCTTTTGCCTGATTTAAAAGATTGGGCTTGCCAAACAGGTTTTTATCGTGACTGTAACGGACCGTTGGTCCGTTACAGTCACATACGTGGGGTCCAGGGGCGGAAAAGCCGCTTAGGCAAAAAATTCCCTGGCCGCCGGAGGCATATTTCTTGGTCACTTTAACCATAGAAGACATCGATTTTTGTCTGTTTTATTTTTGTGCAGGCTCCTCCTCACGATGAGGGGATCGCCCGGCAAAACCATCCAGAAGATCCTTCATCACATGCACCACCCGATCCTCAAGGGTGGCCAGGGTGACCTCAGCCTCTTCGGGTTCGGGGAGACTCTCCACGACACGAGGCGCCCGAAGGGGGATAGCTGGAGCCTCGGCCTCTGCCCAGTAATCGCTTAAGGCCACCAGAGAGGCCTGCTGATAGAGTCTCAGCCTCTCCTGACACGCCTCCCGCACACGCTCCGCGTTGATAGAAAAGAGCCACCCATTCAATTGAGCCCAGGGGAGACAGAGCATATCCCGCCCCTTTCCATGGGACCCCATAAGGGATATCCGGCGGAGTGTAAACTTGGGATCATGCTTGAGCCGGCTGCGCTCCCCACTCCAGTTCAGCCCCAGGGAGTCGCAAAGAGACTTCAAAACCACCCAGAGCTGCCCCTCATCTTCCACACCCGAAACGTAAGGCCCCATCATCTCTATTAAGCGGGCAGGACTTGCCACCATCTCTATTTTTAAAGTCATTGTCGCCACTCCTTCCCGGTACTCTTTTTTTTTATACCTAAAAGTTGCATTCACAGCTTTGTGTCACAGCTAAAATACTACTATTATGAATATTTATAATATGTTCTGCTGGTCATCAAAGTTACGGCAGCCGAAAATGCGACATTGGCTCACCCTTCGGGAACGCCCTTTTAGCTTATATGCGTTCAACCGTTCGTATCGACATTGGAAAGAGAACCTATCACAATTTACCCGCCTTTTCATTGTCCTTCTCCTTCCGACACCACCTTTCCCCAACATCCTGTTTACCTAAGAGATTTCCCATACGGCGCCATCAAACAGAAAAAAACGGGCAAAAAAACACCTTGACGCCCAGCCTAATAGTTAACTAATTAACTGTATACTATTTAACCTTTAAGAAGACAGGACCCATACAATGCCTGAAAAATCGGACTATGACCTTGAAAACTCCTTGGGAATGCTTCTCGACTGGACCTCGCAGTTCATGAGGCTTGAACTGAACCGGAAATTTGCGGCGGCGGGGCTTGAAGCGACATCAGAGCAGTGGAAAATCCTGATTATACTCTGGTTTGAAGACGGACTAACGCAGCAGCAGCTGGCAGAAAAAACGTTTAAAAGCAAGGTCTCCCTGGTCAAACTCGTTGACGGGCTTGAGCGCCGTGGCCTGGTCAGGCGAACCCCCGACCCGAGTGATCGCAGAAGCAACCGCATCTTTCTTACACCAAAGGGCACAAGCATTCAGGAACAACTCATCGGCCTGGCAAAAACAAACCTGGCCCAGGCAACAAGGGGTGTTGATCCGCAAGAACTCACCCAATGCATCAAGGTGCTCAAGCGAGTCCTCGTCAATATGAAAGGATCCGACAGTGAACAGAACGAATAATAAAAAGATCGTACCGGCCATTTTATCCGTGGCCCTGCTCACAGTTATGGCAGGGGCTGCCGTCTCCCCTGCGGTCGCCACCATCGCGGAGGCATTTCCCACCACCCGCCCCGAGATCATCAAACTGGTCATAACATTGCCACCATTGATGGTCATCCCCTTTGCCCTGCTCGCAGGCAGGTTAACGGATGCCTTCGGCAAAAAAAGAGTCCTACTGACAGGCTTATGCCTTTACCTCATCGGAGGTGTCGGGGGAGGGTTTGCTTCAACCATTGAAGCCCTATTGCTTTGCCGTGCCCTGCTCGGCCTTTCCGTAGGTCTGATCATGCCCATATCGACCGCCCTTGTTTCCGATTTTTTTGAAGGGAAGAAGGCCACGCAGATGATGGGTTGGATCAGTGCCTCAAATCACTTTGGTGGCATGGCGGCACAAATCCTCTCCGGCGGCCTGGCAACCCTTTGCTGGCGTTATGCCTTCGGGGCCTATGGATTGGCATGCGTTGCCATTGCCATGGTTCTCTTTTATTTGCCCGAGCCTGATGGAAAAGAGAACGCCGCCACAGCCTCCAAGCCGAGGCTATCGATTGCCGTTTACCTCTGCGCAGGTGCCATATTCTTGCTGATGCTTGTGTTTTATACAGTGCCTGTCAACATCGCCCTGTTCATCGCAAAAAACAACTTAGGAGATGCCGCGTCATCGGGGATGGCCTGTGCACTGATCACAGGTGCGGGCTTCGTCATGGGGCTCTGTTTTCAGCGGATCCATACGGCGCTGAATCATTTTTCGGTGGTGGCGGGAATCGCCCTCATGGCATGTGGGCTTGGGATTCTTTCCCGGGCCGATATCTTGCCCCTTGTGTTTCTCGGGGTTACCCTCGTGGGCCTTGGGGAGGGGTATCTCCTGCCATTTATCTTCCACCACGTCAGGAGATCCGTAGGTTCCGCCCAGTCCGTCTCCGCCATGGCCATAGTAAGCAGCATGATGTATCTCGGCCAGTTCTCCTCCCCGATCCTCATCGAAAAAATAGGAGACCCGTGGGTGTCCCGATCCCCGGGAAGCCCCTTTCTTATCGCATGCTGCCTGAGCATTGGTGCCACGGCCCTTATACTCATCCACATGCTACTCACCCACAAAACTCACACCCCAAAGGAGCTCTCATAATGAACAGCAACATTGTGAACAAATTAAAACCGGCCTTGGAAACCGTTGTCCTTCTCAGGAGTGAGGAGAAACCAACCCACGCCACCCAGGCATCGCCAGGGAAGTACTATTGCGTCATGTCCCTATTTGCACAGGCCGTCACCCAGGGAAAAACCGTCGTCTTTGACCGTGACACCTATGGATGTCCCGGTGCCTGCGCCGGACTGGGTTTTGGAACCGCCTATGACAAGGCTCTTGGGGGATTGGAGACCTTTTCCGCCTTTTTTGCCAAGGGACTGGAAGATGCCTCCGACAAAGAGACCTACAAAGCCATGGCAGAAAAAACAAATCCCCATGTACGCAGAAAACTCTTAGAAGGAGAACGGCTCTATTGTTCCAAAGAGCGGGCCCTCACCTGGATCACCCAGGACCTGCCCGTGTATGATTTTCCCGAAGCATACCGGGTCATCAAGCCCTTAGCAGAGCTCACGAAAGATGAAACCCCTGACTCCGTCATTTTTACCGTGAATCCCATTCAGCTTTCGGCCCTGATAACCCTTACCGGTTCCATACGAGACGGGGTCAATGACACCGTCACCCCCCAGGGAGGGGCCTGCCAGATGCTCGGCGCCTATGTGTATAAAGAAGCCGAATCCAAGGACCCGAGAGCCGTTCTCGGCATGATCGATCTTGCCGCCAGAATTAACGTCAGGAAGATACTACCGGACACGGTCCTCACTTACGCCGTTCCCTGGACGCTATTTCTAAGGCTTGAAAAAGAGGCGGAAGAGGGGATCTTCAACTCCCCCCTATGGATAGACCTGCAATAAAAAAGGGCCCTCATGAAATGAGTGCCACACATGCCACGAAACCGAAAAGCCATCTCATGGCTATAAGCGGGGGTAGAAAACATATAGGGAAAAAAGTCGGGCCTGGCCTGTTTGCCGAAACGTTGAATCTGGAATTAAAAAAAAGACCGGGGAGGGTACACGCATTCCGGCTATCTAACTCACATCATTCATAAGGCGGATGACACATCCATGCGCATATTGCTGGTCGAAGACGACGAAAAAATCGCGGCGTTTATCGCCAAAGGGTTGAAAGAGAGCGGCTACACCGTGGACCATGCCGCCGATGGCATCGACGGCCTCCACCTTGCCCTGACCGAAACCTTTGACGCCGGCATCTTCGACATCATGTTGCCCGGAATCGACGGCCTCCAGATCATTGAGACGATGCGCGGCAGTGGCATCAATATGCCACTGATCATCCTGAGCGCGCGGCATTCTGTGGATGACCGGATCAAAGGGTTGCAGACCGGAGCAGACGATTACCTTGTCAAGCCCTTCTCCTTTTCCGAACTACTGACCCGCGTGCAGGCCCTGATCCGCCGATCTCGAGGCACCACCGACCCCACCAACCTGAGCATGGCCGACCTCACCCTCAACCTGCTCACCCGGGAGGTGGGCCGGGCAGGCCGGAATATTGAACTGCAGCCCAAAGAGTTCTCCCTTCTGCAATTCATGATGCAAAATGCCGGCAAAGCGGTGTCTAAAACCACGATCCTGGAGCATATCTGGGGGTACAATTTTGACCCCCAGACCAACACCGTCGATGTTCTGGTCTGTCGTCTGCGGGCCAAAATCGACAAAGAGTTCCCAAAAAAACTGCTGCATACATTAAGGGGGGTCGGGTATGTCCTCAAGGTCTCTTAGCACCCTCAGGCGCAGCACAGGGTTCAGGCTCACCGTCTGGTATGCCCTGGTCTTTATCCTCAGCTGGCTGGTCCTCTTTTCAGCCGGGTTTACCATTGTCAACACATCGGTCCGATCAAAAGATCAACAAATCGTGACCGAAATGCTCGAAAAATACCGGGTCATTTCAGGAAACCAAGGGGTGGATGCCCTGATAGAGACCCTGAAGCGGGATCAGCTATCCCACATCACCGGGGGATTTTTTGTGATGGTGAAAGCTCCGGACCAATCTCTGCTCTACCTCTCCCTCCCCTATGAGTGGCGGGCAGTGAACCCGTCCAGCATCACGGATCACCTTGCATTTTCAGAAGAGACCTGGGTCATACATTCAACCAAAAAATACATCCCCGTTGACGGCGATATGACCCGTGAGGATGAATTAGAGATCCTGGGCCGCAGGCTCAAGGATGGAACCATACTTCAGGTGGGGTATTCAGCGGAGTTGCGAGAGGAATTCCTGGAAAAGATCCGGAACCTTTTTCTTTATATTATGATGCCGGTGGTCCTACTCAGCATCGCCATCGGCGCCTTTCTCGCCCAGCGTTTCCTACGGCCGATCAAGGAGCTGTCGAAGGCTGTGGAGTCTGTCCAGTCAGGTCGAATCGACACCCGGGTCCCCATCCAGGGCACAGACAATGAACTCAAAGTTTTGGCCGGACAGTTCAACACCATGCTCGACCGCATCGAATGCCTGATCAACGGCATGCGTGAAGCCCTGGACAATGTGGCCCACGACCTGCGGACGCCCCTCATGCGCATACGGGCCGCCATCGAAAATAGCGTGATATCCGATGATACGGAAACACTACGTGAGGCCCTTCTGGACTGCGCCGAAGAATCTGAACGAATTTCCACCATGCTCACAGCCCTCATGGATATCTCCGAAGCAGAAACCGGCGTGATGAAACTCACCTATGCCGAGTTCCGCCTTGCCGGTCTCCTGGAGGAGATAAGGGACCTCTTCCTCTACCCCGCCGAAGAAAAATACCATTGCCTGGAGATCCACGTGCCGGCAAAACTCAGCGTAAACGCCGATTATGCACGCATCCGGCAGGTGCTCTGCAACCTGATAGACAACGCCATCAAGTACACCCCCCAAAACGGTCATATCACCCTCTGCGCAACACAAAACGACGCACACCTCGTCCTCACAATCACAGATACCGGTATCGGAGTCCCAGCCCATGACCTGCCCCGTATCTTCGATCGGCTCTACCGCAGCGACAAAAGCCGCGCGCAAAAAGGGCTGGGCCTCGGCCTCTCCCTCGTGAAAGCCGTGATCACCGCCCACAAGGGAACCATCGACGTCAACAACAGCCCCGATGAAGGCACCACCTTTATGATCAAGCTGCCGAACCCACCAAAAGGGGTACCCCACGCAGCACGGGGATGATCCCCTTTACCCCAGCGAGCATCCGGATCGCTGCCGTACTCCGGTGCGGCGCTCCATAATGCCTCACTATTCAACTCAAAAATGCCTCCGGTGGCCCTTGCCGGGGGCTAAATTTTTGACTAATTTTATAAATAAACAGGTCTTAAAAAAGTGCCCTTGAACGCATTCCCTTTTAAAGGCGGATGTGATTTGCCGCCGGAAGCAGGCGGGTTAAAGATGCCTCCGGCAGCCCAGCCTGGAGCCAAGCCTTTGAAAAAGGTGCCAAAAGAATGGTGTCAGATCACTTCAATTTAATCAAAAAATCAAAGGCGTATGCGATTTACCCCGAGACACAAGGGGTGAAGCGCATATGCAAGCTGCTTTCAAGGTGGCACACCGTGCCGCCGGAGGCTCAATTTTTAAGCCCACTTTCACCATAGAAGGCATTTATTCCTTTCAAAACTGTAATCCTCCTGTAAGCGTTCTGAAAGACCCCTTCTGCGATTATAGCCTTCAGCGAAGACACACACGTCTCACATGGAAGGTACCTATGAATAAAAAATTCACCATCATGACAGCCGTTTTTCTGGCCCTTCTGGGCTCCGCGGCACTGGCAGGCGACCACCACAAGGGTATGGCGGCAGCTATCGCTCGAGGGCGAGCGAAGGTCTCCCTGCAGGAGATCATCGACAAGGTCGCCGCCGAATCCAGGGGGCGCGTGGTTAAGATCCATTTCGAGGAGATGGACGCCTTTTTCTCCTTCGGAGACGGCCCCCTCGTCTATGAGGTCGAAGCCGTAACACCTGAAGGGGTAATGGAGTACAGGGTGGATCCGAAAGACGGCAATATCATCTCAAGCAACAAGGATCGCCTGGCCATATTTCGTTACCGAAACCTTCCGGATGGCATGGAGCTCACCCTGAAACAGGCCATTGCCAAAGCGGAAAAAACAGGGGACGGAGAGGTTGTCAGCGCAAAACTGGAAAAAGAGGAGGGACGCTTTCTCTATCATCTACGGATAAATCAAGCAGGTAGCGACCGAAAACTTCTCATCGACCCCTTAAACGGAACCATCTATCCGATCCCTTCTCATCATTAATAGATAAAAATAACGACGCCCAGGAGTCGTAAAAAAACCAGCCCATCACCATTCAATTTTACTCCAGCGGCCGGGGTAACGACGCCCATATAACAAAAAGGGCAGAGCACCTCTGGTTGCGAATCATCTCACCCTTCGCGCGTCGGTGTGAGGTGATTTGCGATATTTTTTTACAAGATTCAGCGCAACGTTGCCTCCGGTGGCCCTACCGGGAGCCACGCTTCTGAAAAACTTGATAACCAGATATCGTCAAATAACTCCGAATTAAAGGCGGATGTGATTTGCTCCGAGGAGCGGGGTAAAGTGCATCCGCAACCTGCTTTCGAGGTATTTTTGCCTCACGTGGCTTCGCCACCCTCACCGCCGGAGGCCCATTTTTTGGCCACCCTGACCATAGAAGGCGGACTAACAAGTTACTTCAAAAGCTTGATTCTCCGTCAGGACGGCAAACGCCGCCTTACACCACCACCGCAACAAGGAAGAGCACCATGCCACCAAAATCAACAAAAAAAAACCGAAACGGGATCACGCTGCTTCACCTGCGCGATTTCGTTCGCCTGATAACCGTCCTCCTCTTTCTCCCCTGGATTGCCTGGGTGCCTGAAACCATTTTCGGCGCAGAGCTGGAATTTGAGATGGAAGTGATGGTTCTGCTGATGTTTGCCATCTTCGGCTCGTTCTGGTGCGGCTGGATCTGCCCCTTCGGCAACGCCGACTACTTCATCAGCAAGATCGGAAACAAACTTTTCCCAAGCCTTCAAAGAGGCCTTCCGGAGAAGGTGGACAAGCCACTGAGGTACCTGAAGTATCTCTTCCTTGCAGGGTTCGTCTTTGTCATCATCTCAGAAGGGATCGATTACTTCTGGGGGGATCATATGATCATGTACAAATCCACGGACTTCACCTGGGGCTACATCCAAATAAAAAAAGGACTCATTCTGCTGGTACCCTTTTTAATCCCCCGTTTTTTCTGCAAGTACATCTGCTTTCAAAAGGCCGGATACAACATCATGAACCGCCTGCTTCCCATCACCACCATCAAGCGGGATACCTCCGCATGCATATCCTGCGGAAAGTGCGATAAGGTCTGTCCGGTTCAGATCCAGATATCGAAAAAAGAGACCATCACAGGAGACGACTGCCTGGGCTGCTACAGCTGTGTCGACAAAGGCGTCTGCCCAGAAAAGGCAAACGCCATGTCCATCTCCTTCCTTGGGAAAAAAATAGACCCCCTTCTTTTTGCGGTGGCCGCCCTTCTTTTCTACTACCTCGTTACCGGGTTCATGCACACCGCACCATTCCACTCAATGTTCCGAATAGTCCTTCCTTGAAGGGTTCACGTAAAATAAATCTAATTACCCCTTATTCTCAGCTATCACTGTGGTCATCACGATCATGATGCGTTTATATACATCGCCCCCAGATAACCACTTCAGTTTGTAATAAAGAAAAGCCTCTGGCGGCCACGGGCTGGGCCCTTAGAACCCAGGTTCGCGAATGATCCGTCCCGATCGCTGTCAAAAAGAACGACACAGATCTCATCAAAATGCCGCGGTGGTTTAACTCGAGGAGCCAGGGTTAAGGCGCTGCAGCGAAATGCTTTCACGGGGGCTCACCTTGCCGCCTGAGGCATTTTTTTTTGCGCCGGCCCTAACCCAAATATTGGGCGAGCCTTCTGCGCCTCTGGGCGCAGTGGGCTCGCCCACATCTTATTTACGAGGCCTTTGCAAAAAAAATGTGGGTATGCTCATAAAATTCTAAGAGCGACAAACAGCGTGTGTTTGACCTATGCTGAATATGTAAGTGGTATAAAAGCCAAATGATGCGGTAAATGACGTCGGGCCATTTCAGGTAGTGATCACCCTATAGGATCTGGCCTGCGAGAACGGACGAGGTGCCCTGAAAGGGAATCCACGCGAGCGTTATCCTGACTATCTCCGAAGCGCCCCTATAGCTTATCTTCATGGGAGACCATCCAAGGGGTGCCATCCCCACGGAGGCCCATGGCGGGCATCATCGATGGCATGAAATGGAGACCCAGATTCCCCGGGTTTAATTTTAAGGCCATCACCGGTGACAGGAGGGGGGGGGACAAAAAAAACCGTCTAAAAACGCACCAAAGGGGCGCACTGATTTAAAAAATATGGCATACAAAGATTATACATACGCGTGCAAAAAAAATGGTGCGTCTTCATCGAAGGCGAATCTACAGGCAAAAAACTGGATGACACACCGACTGGCGCCCCATAGATGACAGGGGACGGAACCAAAGTCAGGGGAGGGGACGTGGGAAAACTTGTCAATTTAAAAAAGTATAAAGAGCAGCATAAGAAACCAGAAAAGAGCGTCTTTTTTTTTAAGGCACACCCCAAGATAAGCGCAGGACTCCTATTTGCTCTAGCGGTGGCCATTGTCTTCTTTTATAACGCCATCATCGCCAATCCGGTGGATACCCGAGGAGCCTTCAAGCCCATATCCACCACACTGGCCGATGGCAGCCTCATCGTCGATATCCAGGCAAATGATGACGATGCATTTATCTTCCGGGGCAAAATCAATGGCGCTCCGGTAAAATTTCTCTTCGATGCCATGGCAAACACCATCGCAATCCCCGATAAAATAGCCACCCACCTCCGCCTCGAAAGAGGGGGGCTGCACGATGTTCAGACCCTCCATGGCGAAACCCTTGGCTACCGCACCACCCTCGACAGCTTGAATATTGGAGCCATCTCTCTGGCTCAGATTCCGGCCACGATCTCCACCGAGTTGGAAGGGGATACCATCCTATTGGGGATCGTCGCCCTAGATGCCCTCACCCTCACGATTGAAAACCACACCATGCACCTGTCCATCGGCAAACGTCGTTAGCCGGGGTCCCCAACCCAACCAGAAACGGATCCCCCAAGGAGCCCCGATGAATATCATCCGAGATGATAAAAAAATCCTCGAAATGGAAGAGAAAAATGGGACCATCGTGGTCTTGGTCGCCATTGTGATCACCTTTGCCCTGGTGCGCACTGCCTTTATCATTTACACCTTCGGACTCGCCGAAGGGCAGTATCTTCACTGGATTTTCGTCGCTATTTTAGTGGGACTTGCCGGCAAAGATTTCACCAAAGAGGTGAATGTCACCTTTAATCGCCACACCAAGGTGATGCGATGGCAGCGAAAAAAATACTTCAAAGAGCAGGCCAGAGGGACCCTCTCCTTTTCCGATATCGAGGATGTGAGACTGGGGTATGAGGGAAAAGGAAAACGGATGAGATACCGCACCGAACTGGTGGTCAAGGGCGCCCCCTTCCCCCTCTCCCACCTCTACTTTCAAGGGGAAAAGACCAAAAATCACTGCGACCGTATCGGCCAGCGTATTCTCGAGATCATCGCCACGCCCTAGCCCAAGGCCGAGGCCGCGTTTTACCACCCCGTCTAACAAAAGAACCCCGGCCTTAAATCCATAAGGGCGGGGTTCTTTTGAATCTTTCATGGGGCCGCCGGGGCAGCCCCTGATCTTTTCGTCTTACTTGTCGGCTTTTACCTCTTCGAAATCGGCATCCACCACATCATCATCGGCAGGAGCGGCTGCGCCTTCTGCGCCTTCGGCACCGGCCTGACCCTCTTCGGCTGCTTTCTTATAAGCGGCTTCGGCAATCTTATGGGATGCCTGGGTCAGCTCTTCGGTAAGCTTGGTGATCTCTTCGACATCATCACCGGCCATGGCACTCTTCAGCTTTTCGATGACTTCGGCAACGGTGGCCTTGGTCGCATCGTCGGCCCCTTCGCCCACTTCCTTCACCGCTTTTTCTGTCTGATAAATCAGAGCGTCGGCGCTGTTGCGAGCCTCTACGAGGGCTTTCTTCTGCTTATCTTCATCGGCGTGGAGCTCAGCATCTTTCACCATCTGCTGAATATCCGCTTCGGAGAGACCACTATCGCTGGTGATCTTGATGGACTGCTCCTTGTTGGTGGCCTTATCCTTGGCAGACACGGAGACGATACCGTTGGAGTCGATATCGAAGGTCACCTCGATCTGGGGCACACCGCGGGGTGCCGGGGGAATTTCGGAGAGGTCAAAACGACCCAGAGTCTTGTTGGTCTCTGCCATCTCGCGCTCACCCTGGAGTACATGGATGGATACGGCGGGCTGGCTGTCGGCGGCCGTGGAGAAGACCTGGCTCTTACGAGTCGGGATGGTGGTGTTCTTCTCGATGAGCTTGGTCATCACACCACCCAGGGTCTCGATACCCAGAGAGAGGGGGGTCACATCCAGAAGAAGCACATCGTCCACATCCCCTTTGAGAACGCCACCCTGAATAGCGGCACCCAAGGCAACAACCTCATCAGGGTTCACGCCTCGGTGGGGCTCTTTACCAAAAATAGCCTTCACACGCTCCTGAACGGCGGGCATACGAATCATACCACCGACAAGAATCACCTCATCGATCTCGCCAGCAGAGAGACCGGCATCTTTCATTGCGGTGACGCAAGGCTTGGTGAGGTTCTCGAGGAGATCGGCAACCAAAGATTCGAGCTTGGCACGGGAGAGCTTCACGTTCAGGTGCTTGGGACCGGAGGCATCGGCGGTGATAAAGGGCAGGTTGATATCGGTCTCCTTGGCTGTGGAGAGCTCCATCTTCGCCTTTTCAGCGGCCTCTTTCAGGCGCTGAAGCGCCATCTTGTCACTACGCAGGTCGATGCCCTGCTCTCTTTTGAACTCATCGGCCAGAAAATCGATGACGCGAAGGTCAAAGTCTTCACCGCCCAGGTGGGTGTCACCGTTGGTGGACTTCACCTCGAAGACACCGTCGCCAATCTCCAAGATGGAGACATCGAAGGTACCGCCACCCAGGTCGAAAACAGCAATTTTTTCTTCGACTTTCTTATCCAGGCCATAGGCAAGGGATGCGGCGGTGGGCTCGTTAATGATGCGAAGTACATTGAGGCCGGCGATACGGCCCGCATCTTTAGTGGCCTGACGCTGGCTGTCGTTGAAGTAGGCGGGAACGGTGATAACAGCGTCGGTCACCTCTTCACCCACATAATCTTCGGCGGTTTTCTTGATATTTGCCAAAATAAAAGAGGAGATCTCAGCAGGGCTGTGCAGGTTACCGCGCAGATCGATGCGGACATCGCCGTTATCTGCCTTTTTAATGGCATAGGGAAGAATTCGTGCGTCACTCTGAACTTCCACGGAATCGAACTTGCGGCCCACCAGGCGTTTTACCCCAAAAACGGTATTTTCAGGGTTGGTGATGGCCTGACGCTTGGCGATCTGGCCGACCAGGCGCTCTCCACTCTCAGAAACGGCCACGGTAGACGGTGTGGTACGGCCCCCTTCGGCGTTTGTGATGACAATGGCGTCGCCACCTTCCATAATTGCAACACACGAGTTCGTTGTTCCCAGATCGATCCCAATAACTTTACCCATTTTTTCCTCCATGCCTGTGCAATCGAGAGCAGGCTTCAAAAAAATCTTGTCTAATGACTGTCCTGATGTCTATGTCCCGGGACGCTATCTATTCAGCCTCGGCCTTCTCATTTTCACCTGTGCTTTCTGCAGCCGCCTTAGAGACAGCCACCATGGCCGGGCGAATAAGCCTGTCATGGAGCAGGTACCCTTTCAGCATCTCTTTCACCACGGTGTTTTCAGGGACCTCATTGGTCTCTTCCTGAATCACCGCCTGATGAAAGTTGGGATCAAAGGGTTTGCCTTCAGACTCCAGTGGCTTAATATTAAACTTATCGAGTACTTTCACTATCTCAGACAGGGTCATCTTGACCCCTTCAATCACGCCCTGACCCGAATCATCGCCCGCCCCTTCCGTGGACTCCACAGCCCGTTCGAGGTTGTCGATCACAGGAAGAAGCTGCTTGATAAAGGCCGCATTGGCATACTTCTTCGACTCCTGAAACTCCCGGGCGGAACGTTTCTTATAGTTATCAAATTCAGCGGTGGCCCGAAGGAGGCGGTCATAATTTTCGGATGCTTTGTCTTCAGCTGCCTTCACTTTTTCCTCCATCAGCTCTTCAGGACTCTTGACCACTTCTTCGACGACTTCCTCCTCGCAGATCTCATCTACGATCTCTTCCGCCGGTGAAACGGTCTCCACTTCAGGCTCTTCGCCCTTTGCTTCTGTATCTTTCTGACGCTTCTTGGTCAATGATCACTCCTGATTCTAAAGAACCCAAAAAACTCTGCCTTGTATGGTGAGACCACCGTCCTATGGTCATCCAATTCGTCACCCCTTGCCGTGGCAAGGGTGATGGTGTCTCCCATACAACCGATTCACACTGTCATGAACATAAATCTTAAGGGCTACGCAGTTGGCCCGGGGCATTTTCCCGGATATCATAAGGACAAACAATGGAACTTGTTGTCTAAACTTTTCAACGGACCGCAAAACTCATCGATTCGAAAAAAAAGTAATACGTATTGATCAGTTGTCAATGGGGAGTTTGGCTAAAAAAATAGATAGGGGGCATGAATGGGAGGGAAGGCGAATAAAAATAGGGGTGAATAAAAAAAAACCTGACCGCATCCGCCGACCGGGATCGATCCACGACACAGACCGCGTCCCTTAGTGCTGCTTCCTTCCGGATCTGACACGGTTCGAGGGGGTCTGTTGCATGGCGGCCGGTCGGCAAGACACGGCCAGGAGACATTTATATACGTTGAACGCCGGACCTTTTCAACCCCCTTTTTATCCAAAAATGACACCCAGAGGGAACTCGACCGCCACCCCTCGCGCCTAAAAGTCCATTATTATAGAAAAAAAGACCGCGCACCCCCCGAGCCCCGGCCCTATTTTCTCCC